>DAOUPY010000386.1 GCA_030625925.1 Fusobacteriaceae bacterium
CCGAATTGGAACCAGAATGGAGAATAGAAGATATGGTGTAATCCGAATGGAATTAATGCTCTTTCTATTAGACCAAATATAAATGTTGATAAGTTTGAATTGTTAGGATTATTGGCTATCATAGATAATGATTCTAATCCATCTTGAATTGGTACCCAGATATAAGGCATGATCATACCAACGATAAATCCTACTAAAGCTGCCATGATAGGAACTAATCTTTTACCTGCGAAAAACCCTAAAAATGGTGGTAACTCTGTTTTATGGAACTTATTATACATAGTAGCTCCGATAATACCTGCGATAAGACCACCAAATACACCTGTTTGAAGTGTAGGTGTACCAAGAACTAAAGCGAATGCTTTATTTCCTGCTTCTACTCCTGCAGCAGCATCAGTTAAACTTCCCATAGTAACATTCATAATTAACATAGCGACAATACCTGCCAAACCAGCGACTCCATCTCCACCTGCTAAACCTATAGCTGCACCTACTGCAAATAGTAATGGTAGATTTCCAAATATAACGTCACCTGCATTCTTCATTAATGGTATATCCGCATGAGCTCCTACAGCCAAAAATATACCAGCAGCTGGTAATATTGCGATAGGCGTCATTAATGCTTTTCCGACTCTTGATAATTGTGCAAACATTTTCATTTTCATTCCTCCTAAATTATATATTTTAGTGATAATAATTATGTACAAATTTAAACTTGTTTTCCTTCTTAGAGAGCAAAAATACTTTGAAAATATTACATTTTTGATGTTAAAATGTATCTATTTGATTTATTTTTTATCTAGTTGTTCTAATTGGGAACTTCTAAGTCTTTTTTGTTTCATACTTTAGAATAAAACTTTTTTAAAAAAAAGTCAACATTTTTTTGAAAAAAAATGAGCCTTTTTTCAGAATTATGAATTTGAATTGCTGTTTTTATTGGGTTAGATTATATTTTATTAAAAAATAATAATTTAACAATTAATGATCTTTTTCAGAAAAATTTGACTTTTTATTTTTTTTATCATAAAATCAAAATAAAATGATTTATTATCAAATGTTTTGTATGAATTAAGATTAGGAGTAGTTATGAAAAAAGATAAGTATACTATAATAGAGCCTTTTTTAAAAAAGAAAAAAAAGTTGAAAGAACTCAGCAGTGAACATGATATTCCATATAGTACCCTTAAGAGGTGGATAAAGGCATATAAGGAATTTGGTACTGTGGGTCTCTCTAAAAAAATTAGGAGTGATAAGGATAGTTTTAGAAAAGCTGATGATGAAACTATGGAATATATATTAAAGGAACATAAAAAAAATCCAAATATAAATATAACGACCCTTTATAACAATTATTTAATTGCTTTTAAAAACAAGAATATCACTAAGTTAAGTTACAATACTATATATAGAATGGCTACTAATTTAGACCCATTCAGTCAAAAATATGTAAATAAGAACTTAACTAATATAAAGAAACCAAATGATATATACAGGGTATCCACTGAGAAATTACATATTAAAAATTTAAACATTAATGAAGGTGTTGCTACCATAGTTATAATATACGATGTTTATGATGATAGTATATTAAACTATAAGATATACACCGAAGAAGTTAGGGAAGAACACTATCTTGTACTCATAAGGGAAACTATCATAAAAAATAGGGTAGAAGATTATGTGGTGAAACCAAAGAATATATTTATAGATGATTTTAAAATGAAAAATAAAGGAAAATTTTTTGAAATTTTAAAGGGATTAGATATAAATATTAATGGGACTTTAGAAAAAAATAAGGAGATAACTAAATTTGTCAGATTTTTAGAAAAGGATATTATAAATATTTTTAAAGGAGAACCCCTATCTATCAATTATTTAAACCATAATCTCGAAAAATATATTTGTAACAGTGTTTTAAAAAATATTCCAGAGAGCAATAAATTATTTGATCACAATAAATTAGATTTTTTACTTGAAAGTGCAGATAGAAAGGTACAAAATTATGGGATACGTTTTAAAAATAATTTATATAGCGATGAGGTATTGAAAGTATATATAGGAAAAATAGTAACATTGAGATACAATCTCTTTGATCTGAATGTTTTAAAGATCTATCAAAACAATAAATATTTATTTTCTGTATATCTGACAGATGCATTGATCTAAGATCCCTTTTTGAGGGGTTTTTTTTGCTTTTTAAATCTTAATAGTGTATAATTTTGATGGAAGTATATTGTTTGCAGCTTATTCTAAAATAAATGGGGACACTTTATCCTATAAGAATACTTTAAAATTTTTAAGTACTATTGAACCTGAAAAGACTGTAAAATATTTAGCTAGTTTTGAAAGAACAGAGAAATTTTTAAAAACAAATATAAAAACAGAGGCATACAAAGTAGAAGCTCCTAATCATACAATAGTTACTTTAGGATATGCTTTGACAGATGACGGTAGTATGAGACCTACTCTAATAAAAAGATTAGATCAAACATTGGCTATGGCTAAATTAAATCCTGAATCAACTATAATTGTAAGTGGGGGTGTACCTAAGCAAGGAGTTACAGAAGGACATTTAATGAAACAGTGGTTAGTTGAAAAAGGAATAG
>DAOUPY010000151.1 GCA_030625925.1 Fusobacteriaceae bacterium
ATATTCATCTAATAATTGGCTACCTGTTCCAGATTGACCAAATTGATCATAGATTCCTAATTTTTTTACTAACGTTGGATGAGTTTCTCCTAAGAATTCAGAGATTGCTCCTCCTAATCCTCCTATTACTGAATGCTCTTCACAAGTTACAATAAACTTAGTCTCTTGTGCTGCTTTTAAGATAGTAGGACCATCTAATGGCTTAATTGTAGAAACATTGATTACTCTAACTGAGATACCTTCTGCTTCCAATGTCTTTGCTGCTTCCATAGCTTCATGAACTAACATTCCTGTAGCTGCGATTGTAACATCTGTACCTTCTTTTAAAGTATCAGCTATTCCAATCTCAAATTTATAATCAGTATCTTTGTAGATATCTTCTGTATCTAATCTTCCTGATCTAAGATATACAGGACCATCATATTCTGCTGCTGCGAATACCATTTGTCTAGTTTCTTCTGCATCTGCAGGACATAATACTACCATTCCCGGGATAGATCTCATAAGAGACATATCTTCTACAGATTGGTGTGATCCTCCGTCCTCTCCTACAGATATTCCTGCATGAGTTGGAGCTATTTTAACATTTAATTTTGGATATGCTATAGTGTTTCTGATTTGTTCAAATCCTCTTCCTGCTGCGAACATCGCAAATGTAGAAGCAAATGCTACCTTTCCAGTAGTTGCAAATCCTGCTGCTGTAGCCATTAAATCTGCTTCTGCTATTCCTACATTAAAATGTCTTTCAGGAAATTCTCCTTGAAATATTGCAGTCTTTGTAGATTTAGATAAGTCTGCCTCTAAAACCACTACATCTTTATTTATTCTTCCTAATTCAGCTAACGCTTCTCCGTAAGCTTGTCTTGTAGCTTTTTTACTCATTTTTTTGGCCTCCTATTAGTTATTACAACATTCTACGTGACTTAATTCTTCTAATGCTTTGTCTGTTTCTTCAGGTGTAGGAGCTACTCCATGGAATCCACATACATTTTCCATAAATGAGATACCCTTACCCTTAGTAGTTTTAGCTATAACCATTGTAGGTTGACCTTTATGAGCCTTAGCAGCTTCTAAAGCTCCTAATATTTCCTCGAAGTTATGACCATCTATTACGATTACATTCCATCCAAATGCTCTCCATTTATCATCTAATGGTTCAACACCCATTACTTTATCTACATTTCCATCTATTTGTAAGTTATTAGAGTCTAAGAACGCACATACGTTGTCAAGATTGTAGTGAGCAGCAGTCATAGCAGCTTCCCATACTTGACCTTCTTGTACTTCTCCATCTCCTAATAATACATATGTTCTATATGATTTATTGTCTAATTTTGCTGCTAATGCCATTCCATTTGCTACTGATAACCCTTGTCCTAATGAACCTGTAGAGATATCTACTCCTGGTAATTTTCTCATATCTGGATGTCCTTGTAGTGGTGATCCAAATTTTCTAAGTGTTCCTAATAACTCTCTATCAAAATATCCCTTCTCTGCTAATGCTGCGTATAATACTGGTGCTGCATGTCCCTTTGATAAAACGAATCTATCCCTGTCTGCCATCTTAGGATTCTTTGGATCGATGTTCATCTCATTGAAATATAGTGTACTCACTATATCCGCTGCTGATAGTGATCCCCCTGGATGTCCTGATTTTGATTTACAAATCATAGTCACAATATCTTTTCTTATCTGTGTAGCTTTTTCCGTTAACATCTTGATATCTGCCATTTTAACTCCTTTTTAAATAAAAATTAGTGTACATTATTTGTTTTTTCTAACAACATTATATGTAATATACTAGTTATTGTCAAGTTATAAAAAAATAGTATAGAGTTCAGAATCTTGAATTTTTCTCTTAAAATCCAACACTAACCCTGCCTTCTACACTATAATTTATTTTTTTATTTTACCCCTTCCCAGTCCGCTAAGAATTTAGCTATTCCTGCGTCTGTTAATGGATGTTGAGTCATTTTTTCAATTACACCAAGTGGCATAGTTCCAATATGTGCTCCTGCCTTAGCTGCTTCCTTTGCATGTAATGGATTTCTGATACTTGCAGCAATTATTTCTGACTTTATATTGTGTACATTAAATATTTGTACAATCTCTCTGATTAATTCGATCCCATCTACACCGATGTCGTCTAATCTTCCTAAGAACGGTGATACAAATGTCGCTCCTGCTCTAGCAGCTAATAGTGCTTGGTTAGGAGTAAAAATTAGAGTTACATTGGTTTTTATCCCTCTTTTAGACAGCGCAGAACAAGCTTTTAAACCTTCTACAGTCATAGGTACCTTGATTGTGATATTTGGATGGATTTTAATTAGATCTTCAGCTTCCTCCAACATCTTAGGAGCTTCTAGTGAGATTACTTCTGCACTTATAGGCCCGTCTACAATAGATGTTATCTCTGTTACAACCTCTTTAAATACTCTTCCTTCTTTTGCAATAAGTGATGGGTTTGTAGTTACACCACAAATAACACCCATATCATTAGCTTTTTTTATGTCTTCTACATTTGCCGTGTCGATAAATATTTTCAATTTTATTCCCCCTTGAATGTTTGCTTATGCAAACATATTTAATAGTTGATAATTAAATTTAAAATCATAAGTATTCTAACCCTCAATTATGCATAAGGAAATATACTTATTTTTTCACTAATTTCTTACAATTTATGCCCAAATAAAATTTAACTCTTACAAATCATTCTACTACAATCTATAGGTTATAAATATGCCTTTTGTCCTAAAAACAAGTGAGAATATTTATCCCTGTCTAATTTAAAACTAAATCTGCCAGTGCTAATGCTCCACATATCCCTGCATCATCTCCTAATTTGGGATAAACTATATAATCGTCTATATTTTCTACTATATTTTTATGGGATACATAGCCGTTTAATCTTTCTATCACTTTTTTTCTTATCAATGGAAATAACTGCTTTTGTTTCATGACTCCTCCGCCTAATATTATCTTTTTAGGCGATACTATCAAAATATAGTTAATCAACCCCTGGGCTAGGTAATATGCCTCTAAATCCCATGCTCTGTGGTCTTTTGGCAGTTCATATGCACTTATCCCCCATCGTTCCTCCATAGCCGGACCAGATGCCATCCCTTCTAAGCAATCACCGTGATACGGGCATTTTCCCTTATACTTATCACCTTCTGCTCTACCGACAAAGATATGACCAGTTTCTGGATGGGTCATCCCATGTACCAGGTTTCCATTGATGTATATTCCGCCGCCAATTCCTGTCCCTACAGTTAGATAGATCAGAGAATCCAGCCCAACACCGCTCCCCCACTTAGCTTCACCTAAGGCCGCACCATTTACATCGGTATCAAAATTTATAGGGATATCAAAATATTTCTTTATTTCTCCTAGAATATTGCAGTTACTCCAACCAGGTTTTGGTGTAGAAGTTATATAACCGTAAGTTTTTGATCTTTTATCCAAATCAATGGGCCCAAAGCAGCCTATCCCTAGAGCTCCTATTTTTTTATTTAAAAAGAAATCTATCACTTTCTTTAAGGTTTCTTCTGGAGTAGTTGTAGAAAATGATACTCTTTCTAAAATTTCTCCTTTTTTTGTCCCCACTGCGCAGACAAATTTTGTTCCCCCTGCCTCTATTGCTCCTAGTAACATAAAGTACACCTCTTTTATATCTCTATTCTTTAGCATTTTCTTATTGTTCAATCCACTCTTTTAATAGAGTAAATGGGAAAGAATTTCTTCCTCCCCATCTATTGTCTAATCTTCTTATTTTGTGATTAACTTTAATTCTACCGGGATAAACTTAGGAGTTTTTTCTCCCTTTATTATCTTATTTGCTGTCTCTACTCCTTGAGATCCAATCATTTTAGGTTGTTGAGCTACAGTTGCTGCCAACCCACCTTTTTTTACTGATTCTATAGCGTCATCAGTAGCATCAAATCCTACTATTAAGATATTTTTATTGTTTCCAATAGCTTTTAATGCTCCTAAAGCCATCTCATCATTATGAGCAAATACACCGTCTATTTTTGGTTGAGCTTGGATCATATTTTCCATTACATTAAGCCCTTTAGTTCTGTCAAAGTCAGCAGCTTGTCTACTTACTACATCTAAGTTTCCTTTAGCTACTCCATTGAATCCTTTTCCCCTGTCTCTTGCAGCAGTTGTTCCTGGAATTCCTTCTAATTCAACTATTTTAGCACCCTTACCTAGTTTTTCTAAGATAAATTCACCGGCCATCTTTCCACCAGCTGCATTATCCGATGCAATATGAGTAACTACGTTTCCTCTGTTTGCTCCTCTATCCAAAGTTACTACAGGTACTTTTGATCTATTAGCACTTCTTACTGCTCTATACACTGCATCTGAATCTGTAGGGTTGATTAATATTACATCTACTCCTCTTACAATTAAATCTTCCACATTTGATAACTCTTTAGCCGGATCATTTTGAGAATCTAAAACTATAAGTTCCATATCTAGTTTTTTTGCTTCATCCTGTGCTCCCTCTTTTAAATCTACAAAGAAAGGATTGTTTAAAGTAGATACAACTAACCCTACTTTACCTTTTGCAAACGCTACAGTTGACATCATTCCAATACAAAGTCCTACAACTAACAATTTTAATGTTCTTTTCATTTTTTAGCCCCCTTTTATTTATGTGTTTTTCTATCAATTAATACTGCTGCTAATATAACTAAAGCCTTTATCATCATCTGATAATACGAAGATACATCCAATAAATTCAATGCATTCCCCAATACTCCTATGATCAGTGCTCCTGTTATCGTTCCTGATATACTTCCCACTCCTCCAGAAAGTGAAGTTCCGCCTAATACTACTTCTGCAATGGCATCTAATTCATATCCTGTTCCTGCTGTCGGCTGAGCTGATCCCAGTCTGGATGTAATTATAATTCCTGCTAGGGCAGCTAGTCCACCACTTATAGCATACACTTTAACTTTCAATTTTTCTACATTAATTCCAGATAATTTCGTAGCTTCTTCATTCCCACCTACTGCAAAAACAT
>DAOUPY010000382.1 GCA_030625925.1 Fusobacteriaceae bacterium
AGTTTTAAAAGGAGCAGCATATTGTTTAGTGCATACTCCAGACATGATCTTACACAATGGAACTACACAAACAGTTGAAAAACATACTAACCCGGATTCTGAATATTTAAAAAACATCAGAAACAGCTACAGAACTTATGAGGAAGTAGTTAACTACGGACCTAACCAAACATATATCGGAAATATGACTCCTGCCGAGTTAAAAGAAATGGGAATGCCATTTGTAGGTAAAGATGTAGAAGGTGCTTCAGATAAAGGTAAATTCGGAGAGATCTTAGCACAAAAAGAATTCCTCGTAATGATTAAATTAGCCGACGTTTTTGACTTAGTATTATTAGAAGAAAAATTCTTAGCTGACGCAACAGAAGCATATAGAAACTATGAATTCTATACAGAAGCTGACGAAGCCGGGTTAAAGAAAGGTTATGAATTTTCTGTAATCGAAGCCTTAGTAAAAGAAGAGGGAGCAGAAGGATTATACCATGAAGATAAATTAGTTGGATGTGTAAAAAGAGCTCATGATGTAGACTCTAACTTAAGTGCTCACGTAATATTTGAAAACTTAGTTGTAAAAGCATCTGGAATCTTAGCATTTAAAAACTTAATTGCAAGAAACAACATCGATCCTACAACTATTGACTATGTAATCGAATGTTCAGAAGAAGCTTGTGGAGATATGAACCAAAGAGGTGGAGGAAACTTCGCTAAAGCTATCGCCGAAGCATCTGGAGCAATAAACGCAACTGGTTCAGACCTTAGAGGTTTCTGTGCAGCACCTACTCATTCATTGATCAATGCAGCATCATTAGTAAAAGCTGGAACATACAAGAACGTTGTAATCGTTGCAGGTGGAGCTTCAGCAAAATTAGGAATGAACGGTAAAGACCACGTTAAGAAAGACTTACCTATCTTAGAGGATACATTAGGAGCATTTGCTTTATTAATCTCTGAAAATGACGGAGTCAGCCCGGTAATCAATACTGATTTCGTAGGTAGACATACTGTAGGAACAGGATCTTCACCTCAAGCAGTTATCACATCATTAGTAATCGAGCCATTAGAAAGAGCTGGATTAAAAATTACAGATGTAGATAAATACTCAGTAGAGATGCAAAATCCAGATGTTACAAAACCAGCAGGAGCAGGAGATGTACCTGAAGGAAACTACAAGATGATCGGAGCTTGTGGAGTTAAGAAAGGACATATTGAGAAAAAAGCTATGAAAGATTTCGTTGTAAATAACGGAATGGTTGGATGGGCACCTACACAAGGACATATCCCTTCAGGAGTACCATATTTAGGATTTGCTATGGATGAATTAACTACAGGTGACTTAAACAGAGTAATGGTAGTAGGAAAAGGATCATTATTCTTAGGTAGAATGACTAACTTATTTGATGGTGTATCTATCATGGTAGAGAGAAATACTGGCGTTACAGAGGAAGCTGGTTCAGTTTCTAAAGACGAAATCAATAAGATGATTGCAGAAGCTATGAGAAACTTTGCCTCTCAATTCTTAGGTTAAGGGGGGATTTTTATGTCTTTAGATATTCAAAAAATGATAGGTGAAAGTTTTTTAGATATAGCCAATGCCATGGAAACAGGGACATTTGGTAAAAAAATATGTGTAGGAATAACTACAATAGGTAGTGAGCACGGAGTAGAAAACATCGTTAGAGGAGCTGAAAAAGCTGCTTTAAGTGGTGACTTTGATGTAGTTTTAATCGGACCCAAGGTAGAAACAGCTTTAAGAGTTGTAGAAGCTAATACAGAAGATGAAGCACATAGAAAAATGGAAGAATTAATCGACTCAAAAGAGATTAATTCAGCTGTAACTATGCACTATAGTTTCCCTATCGGGACTTCTACAATAGGTAGAGTAGTAACTCCTGCATTTGGAAATGATATGTTAATAGGAACTACAACAGGAACATCAGCTACTAACAGAACTGAAGCTATGTTTAAGAACTCACTTTATGGAATAGCTACAGCTAAAGCAGTTGGAATCGCTAACCCTACTCTTGGAATCTTAAATGTAGACAGCTCAAGAGCTGTAGAAAGATCGTTGCGAAAATTAGCTGACAACGGATATGCAATTAATTTCGGTGAATCTAAAAGAGCAGACGGTGGGACTATCATGAGAGGAAATGACCTTTTAATGGGATCATCAGATGTAATGGTAACAGACAGTTTAACAGGAAATATTCTTATGAAGATGTTTTCTTCTTATTCAACAGGTGGTTCTTATGAAGCAACTGGATATGGATATGGTCCAGGAGTATCATTTGATATGAAAAGAACTATATTAATCTTATCTAGAGCATCAGGAGTTCCTGTAGTAGAAGGAGCAATAAAATATGCCGCTTTATTAGGGAAAAATGATCTTGCTGCAATAGTAAGCAAAGAATATGAGATGATAAAAAAAGCAGGATATGAAGATATCTTAGCTAGTTTTGTTGAAGTACCTAAAAAACCAGTAGAAGAATTTGTAAAACCAGAAAAACAAGTGGTAACAGCGCAAATATCAGGGATAGATATTATGGACTTAGATGATGCAGCATTAGAACTTATGAGAAGTGGGATCTATGCAGAAGCAGGAATGGGTTGTACAGGACCAATCATCTTAGTTAATGATGTTA
>DAOUPY010000472.1 GCA_030625925.1 Fusobacteriaceae bacterium
TTTATTCACTTTTTATTTAAAATATATACAAAAAAATCTTGTGAAATCCTTTTACTTTTATAAAATCAAAGTTCTCTGTGTAATAAATAGTCATTGCCTAAAAAAGAGAAAATAAAGTAATAAAAAGTATTTAATATTATGATATAATTATTTCGAGGTGAACCTTATGAAACAAAATTTAATTTTAATAGGATTTATGGGGAGTGGCAAATCTACAGTTGGCAGGGAGCTGGCTAAAGTTCTGGAGATGACCTTTGTAGACACCGACCATTATATAGAAAACAAGGAAAAAATGAAGATAAAAGAGATATTTGCCCTGAAGGGTGAGAAGTATTTTAGAGAAATTGAAGCTAAATATGTTAGAGAAATTTCAAAGATGAATAACACCGTTATCTCTACAGGTGGTGGTGTGGTGGCATCTGATACCAATATAATGCTTTTAAAAAGAAGTGGTTTTGTAATCTACTTAGATTGTACTGTTGAATGTATATATAAGAGAGTTTCCAGGAGAAATACCAGACCTCTCCTGAACGATGCAGAAGATCTGCACTCTCGTATTGTAGAGCTTTTAAGTGAAAGGGTCGGTAATTATAAAAAATATATGGATGATAAAGTCGATATCGATTTAAAAACTAACATTTGGGATACTGTGGATAAGATAAAAAACATGTATATTAAATTTGATTAAAAAAGGCAACGTGACGCTAGATAATAAAAATAACAGGGGGCATAATTTATGAACAGAAAATTTTTAATGGATCTTTTGGATACCTCTTCACCGTCTGGAATGGAAAAAGAAGTACAGCTTCTTTGGCTTGACTATATGAAAGATTTTTCCCATAAAACCGAAAGTGATAATGTAGGCAATGCATATGCAGTTTTGAATCCTGAGGCAGATTTTAAAATAATGATTGCAGCTCATGGAGATGAAATTGGATTCATGGTAAAAAGAATTGATTCTAACGGTTTTATTTTCTTAGAAAAACTAGGGGGAATCAGTCCAAAAGTTGCTGTAGGAATGAAAATTAAATTTTTAGGAAAAAAAGAAGTTGTTGGAGTTGTTGGAGCTAATGCCGAACATCATGGCGGAGTAAAAGATGGTCTTACTATAGATGATATCTATGTAGACTGCGGCTTTAAAGACAAAGAGTCAGCAGTAAAATTTTTGAATATCGGAGATATGGCAGTCTATAAAAGAGAAACTGAGATCTTACAAGAAAACAGGATCGCTGGTAAAGCTTTAGACAATAAAACTGGCAGTTTTATCATCGCTGAAGTTATTAGAAATTTATCTAAAGAGAACCTCAATATAGGAGTCTATGCAGTCAACACCAGTACTGAAGAAACTAACCAGGGAGGAGCTTATTTTGCCGGTTCAAAAATCAATCCAAATATGGCTCTGATCTGCGATGTGACTTTTGCCACTGATTATCCTGGGGTAGATACCAATGCCAATGGAGAATATTCTTTGGAAGGTGGCCCTGTTCTGGCTAAGGGTGCACCTATAAACCTGAAGATCAACACAGAATTAGAAAAATCAGCCAGGGAATTAGATATAAATTTACAGTATGAGCTGACTCCTAGAAGGACTGGAACAGATGCAGATACTATAAAGTATACTGGTAAAGGAGTTCCTGTAGCATTGGTTTCCCTTCCAATCAGATATATGCACTCCCCGGTAGAAACAGCTAGTTTTTATGATATTGAAGATGAAATAAATTTACTTACTCATTTCATCCTAAATTTAGATCCTAAAATCAATTTAAATCCAATAGAGGGATATAAAGAAATACAAAATACTATAAGATTCAAAATAATGATTGATTTTTTTTGAATCTTGTAGTATACTAATAAAAGTGAATTAAACAGAGGAGAAAATATTTCTGTTTTTAAAAAAAATTATTATAGACGATAAATCAAAACATCCGTTTTTTTTTTCGTCTTTTTTTTATGTGTTAAATCTATTATTTTAGGAGGAGTTATATGAAACAAACTAAGTATATTT
>DAOUPY010000366.1 GCA_030625925.1 Fusobacteriaceae bacterium
GAATTGATGTTATTTCATACTCAGAGATCATATAATAAATTTTATGAAAAGAGGGAGTTAATGATGGTAGATAGAATAGATTTAGATATGGTAAGAGATTCTCCATTTAAATATTATACAGATGGAGATTTTTATTGTTCCGAGGCAGTGGTGTTAGCTATCCAAGGAAATACATGACTATTTTAAAGAGGAAAAAGGGTCTTTATGCTGTAAAGTATTAACAAGAAAGTTTAAAAAGTTTGGTTCTAAGGAACACAAAGAGCAGTGTGCATTGTTTACCGGAAAGTTAGCTTATAAAACTGCGGAAATTATAGCTAGAGAATTGAATATAACTGTAGTTAAAGATGGAACAGAAGAAGTCAAGATAAAAAAAAGTTGTATTTTTCTACTTATAAATATATACTATATAGTAACCAAATTTATTTGTCAGGAGATGTAAGAGTGGAGTTTATAAACAGTAAGGAAAATAAATTATTTAAAATAATAAAAAAATTAAAGCAAAAAAAATACAGGGAGAGAGAAAGTTTATTTTTGGCCGAAGGACATAAATTTTTAGATTTTTCTACAAAGCCTAAATATATCATCTTACGTGATGGTGAGGAAGATAATTTTTCCAAAATAGAAAACTTTAACTGTAAGAAGTATATATATAGTGATACCTTATTCAATGATATTTCAACACAAGAGAATTCACAAGGTGTGATTTTAATCTATGATTTTTTGTCTCATTCTATGGATAATTTAGGCGAAAATATAGTGATATTAGACCGTATTCAAGATCCTGGAAACCTCGGAACAATCATTAGATTAGTAGATGCAGTAGGATTTAAAGATATCATCTTAACTGCTGGAAGTGTTGATATATATAATGATAAAACTGTTAGAAGCAGTATGGGATCTTTATTTAATCTAAATATAAATTACCTGTCAGAAGAAAAACTTGTGGAATTTTTAAAATTAAATAACTATAATATTTTATCTAGCGGATTAACAAATGAAAGTGTAAATTATAACAAGGTTAGGCTAAAGGATAAAAATGCAGTTGTCTTTGGGAATGAAGGACAAGGTGTATCAAAAGAGATTTTAAAGGTGAGTAATGAGATAGTAAAAATACCTATATACGGAAGTGCAGAATCACTAAATGTAGGGGTGGCCACTGGAATAATTTTGTATAAAGTCAAAGAAATATTGGAGGAATATGAGGTATAAACATATAAAAAAAGACAAAGTTTTTGAAAATAAACATTTTGTGATATATGAGGAAGACCTAATTCTACCTAATGGAAATCAAGTCCGATGGACTTTCTTAAAGAATTACATAGCTGTAGGAGTAATTGCGTTTACTCCAGAGGGAAAACTTTTATTGGTCAAACAGTATAGACCAGCTTTAAAACAAGAAATAATCGAGATCCCTGCAGGACTTGTTGATCCTGGTGAGGATGTGGAAAAAGCTGCAATGAGAGAACTTGAAGAAGAAACTGGATACAGAGCCAAAAAAATAACCAAAGTATGTGAATACTTCAGGAGTCCAGGACTTTCCTCTTCAAAAATGTATATTTATCACGCTGAAGATTTAGTTAAAACGAGCCAAAATCTAGATGAAGATGAATTCTTGGAAGTTTTAGAAGTTGATATAAAAGAGATCGATGAGATATTAAAAACACCTTTAGACGGGAAGACAATGTACTCACTTAACTATATCAAATCAAATTTAAAGAAATAACCTATTTTAGGTTATTTTTTTATTTATTTAGGAGATTATAACGCTGCAACGTCACGTTGCTTTTGTGAGGAAAAATAAATTGAAATCATGGTATAATAATGTATACAGTTTTTAGAAGGAATTTAAAATTCTTAGC
This sequence comes from Fusobacteriaceae bacterium, assembly GCA_030625925.1. GTDB lineage: Bacteria > Fusobacteriota > Fusobacteriia > Fusobacteriales > Fusobacteriaceae > Psychrilyobacter. The sequence goes on from DAOUPY010000366.1 coordinate 1,860, forward strand.
AAAAAATCTAAAACTTGAAAAGAAGATCAAAAAATCATAAGAAGAAAAAAGTTTGAAAAATAAAGGAGAATTAAAAGATGAGATTAGACAAATATTTAACTGAATGTGGATTAGGTAGTAGAAGTGAAGTGAAAAAAATATTAAAAAATAGGGAAATCAAGGTCAATGGAAAAATAGAGTTTTCACCTAAATTTAATGTTTCTACTGCTGATGAAATTTTATATAGAGGTGAAGTGATAGAATATAAAGCTACAAGATATTATATTATGAATAAGCCTGCTGGATATATTACAGCAACTGAAGATAAAAAACATAAAACTGTTATGGAAATATTTCCAGAATGGGTAATTCAAAAAAATCTTTTCCCTGTAGGAAGACTGGATAAAGATACAGAAGGCCTTTTACTTTTTACAAATGACGGGCCTATCTCTCACGAATTATTATCTCCTAAAAAACATGTGGATAAAATTTATTATGTTGAAGCTGAAAAAAACATTTCAGATGAAGATATGAGTAAATTAGAATTAGGTATAGATATAGGTGGATATATAACTAAACCATCTAAGTGTGAAAGAGTCGATGAAAACAAAATAAACCTGACTATAAGTGAAGGACGATTCCATCAAGTTAAGAAAATGCTCCATGCAGTGGATAATTGTGTAGTATATTTAAAGAGAATAAAATTTGCTAATTTAGAATTAGGAGATATGGAAATAGGAGAAGTCAGAGAAATAAATGTGGAGGAGATTCTATGAAGTTTTTAATAGATCTGCACACCCATACAAATACCACCCCTCACGCATATAGTTCCTTAGAAGAAAATATCAGAGCAGGAAAGAAAAAAGGAATTAAAGTTATTGCCAACACAATGCATG
>DAOUPY010000239.1 GCA_030625925.1 Fusobacteriaceae bacterium
AGCGGAAAGGTATACAGCTTAAAAGTATATGAAATCCCAGAATTCTCTAAACAGGCTAGAGGTAAATTAATTGAAAATATGATTAATTTAGGAGAAGATGAGAAGGTAAGATCTATAATAAAAGTTAGAGATTTTTCTGAAGAACATGAAGTATTCTTCCTGACTAGAAATGGTATAGTAAAGAAAACCAATCTGAGCCAGTTTAAGAATATCAATAAATCTGGTTTACGTGCCATCAACTTAAAAGACGGTGATGACCTGATTTTCGTTGGATTAATAGATACCAAAGAAAGTGAGGTATTCGTAGCTACAAGACTAGGATATTCTATAAAGTTCCCGCAAGAGAATGTAAGATCTATGGGAAGATCAGCGACAGGTGTAAAAGGAATAACTCTGCGTCCAGAAGATAAGGTAGTATCAGGAGTAATAGTTGAACGTGAAGACGCTAAGATCCTTACTATAACTGAAAATGGATATGGAAAAAGAACTAGAATAAGTGGTTACACCAGCCAATCCAGGGGTGGAAAAGGTGTAATTAATATCAGAGTAAGTGCTAGAAACGGAAAGGTTGTAGATGTAAAGTCTGTAACTGATGATGAAGAATTATTGGCTATCACTTCAAATGGAGTAGTAATTAGAACTCCGGTAGAGGATATATCTCTAATTGGAAGAGCAACTCAAGGCGTAAAAATCATGAGAGTAGAGGATACAGAACATGTGGTTTCTACTATAAAGGTAAAAAGAAACCTGGAAGAACTTATTGAAGAGGAACTTTTAGAGCAGACAGAATAAAAAAAATAAGAAAAAAAAAGGAAGATATATAGTTTTGTAGAAAAACATAAGTACTAAGCGAATTAGAAATAATTAATAATTAATAATTGTTTATTATTAATTATTCAAATGGAGGGGTACTTATGTTAAATAGAATTTTGATTTTATTCGGGAATGAACTAGATAAAAATAACTTACTTAAAACAGGACAGCATTTAAAAGAAAAGTATGGAACAGAAGTGTACGGGCTATATATTAGAGATATAAGGAAGTATGAGGTACTGCCTCCTACGGTGGAAGGACTCGTGGTGGATAATTCAGCTAATTTCCTGATTAGAGAGTGGGAAAAATCAGAAAATATCCAGGTGGAAGAGTTAAAGAAAGTGTTTAAAAATTATTTCCCGGTGGAGCATCTATTAATAGAAGAAGGTATCACCCAGGAGATCGTACAAGAAAAGATGCTGGGGTTTGATCTGGTTATAGTGGAAAAATCGAAAATTATTACAGCCAATCAAAAGGACCTTCTCAGACATCATTATAAACCTGTTTTGCTGATCCCTGAAAAAAATAGTTTGAAGGTAGAAAAAGTCATGATTGCCAACGATAAGAGTGAAAGGGTAAATAAATCTATCTTTACCTTCTTAAATATGTTTGATAAATTAGATAATTTTACCTCTGTAGCTGTAAATTTAGAAGATGAAACTGATAATGAATTTTCAAAATATATGGAAGTAGCAGGAAAAACATTGAATACTTTGGAATTAGATGGGAAACCCATAGATATAATCTCTGAAAAGAGTAAAGAATTTGACATCTTAATTATGGGAGATCTCAAACACTCATTTTTCTTGGAGAGGCTGACAGGAAATACAGGTTTAAAATTACTGGAAAATATAGAGATTCCTATCTATATAGGATAAAACTCTATGTGAGCAAGAAAAGTTTTTAGGAGGAGAACTACCGTTCTCCTCCTAAATTAATCTAGACTCTTTCCTCGATTGACGAGTACGAAAATTTCTTCTAGTTATAAGAAATTTACGATGTCAAAAGGAAGAGTGAGAAAGGAGTCATTATGAAAGTATTAATAGTATCTGATAGTCATTCTAGGCTGGACAATTTGATGAAAATGTGGGAAAAAGAAGTTCCAGATGTGGTTATCTCAGCAGGAGACTATAGTAAAGATGTGGAAGAGTTATCATATGTATATGAAAATTCTAAATATTATATAGTCAGAGGGAACTGTGATTATATGGATCATAGTACAGAGGATATTTTAGAATTTGAACTCTCAGGTAAAAAGATATTTTTGACTCATGGTCACCTATACGGAGTTAAGATAAGTTATGATTATCTGAGGATGGAAGCAAAGGATAGAGGAAATAATCTGTGTATCTTTGGTCATACACATATCCCTTATTTAGAGGAAGAAGGAATGATTCTATTTAATCCAGGAGCAGTAAAAGATGGGCTTTACGGGATATTAGAGATAAATAATGATAAAATTAATATAGAGCATAGGAAGCTGTAAAGCAAAAAAAAGTATGATAATTATCAAAAGTTTGATAAAATACTATGAGATTAATGATATAAGTACCCGTAAAGGGCATCACCAATATACTATTAATTTACTTTGTAAATATAGGATATTGCGAGAAAGTTTTGGGAGGACAGATGAAAGGGATAATAAATGCTCTAAAGGATGAGGTGGCTATTAGCTTAACTTCTACAACTAGTGTAAAAGGACTAGAAGATCTAAAAATAGAGATTTTAGGGAAAAAAGGTAAATTAACAGATATCATGAAAGGTATGAGAAATTTATCTAAGGAAGAAAGACCTATTATTGGCCAATTAGCTAATGAAGTTAGAGATTTTATTACAAATGAAATTGAAACTAAGATGACTGAGCTAAAGGACGCAGAAAAAACAATTAGGATGAACAATGAGACTATAGATGTTAGTTTGCCGGGAAGAAAAACTGGAACTGGAAGACTACATCCTATAACAGAAACTATGGATTTCTTAAAAAATATATTTATAGAAATGGGATTTGATGTGGCAGCAGGGCCGGAACTAGAGACTACATTTAACAACTTTGATGCATTGAATATACCAGAAACTCATCCATCGAGAGATCTGCAGGATACTTTCTATATCGATGATAATACGGTACTTAGAACGCATACATCACCAGTACAAATTAGATATATGCAAAATAAAACAGCACCGTTTAGAATGGTATGTCCAGGAAAGGTATATAGATCTGATTACGATGTATCTCATACACCGATGTTCCACCAAATGGAAGGATTGATGGTAGGAGAAAATATATCATTTGCTAACTTAAAAGCAATCTTAACAGAATTTGTAAACAAGGTATTTGGAGAAACTAATGTAAGGTTTAGACCTCATTTTTTCCCATTTACAGAACCATCAGCAGAGATGGATGTAGAGTGTGTAATCTGTAAAGGAAAAGGATGCAGACTTTGTAAAAATACAGGTTGGCTGGAAATAATGGGATGCGGAATGGTAGATCCTGAAGTGCTGAAAAGTGTAGATTATGATGCAGATGAGATAAGTGGATTTGCCTTTGGAATGGGTATAGAGAGAGTAGCTATGTTAAGACATGGTATAGATGACTTAAGAGCATTTTATGATAATGACCTGAGATTCTTAAAGCAGTTTAATTTTTAATTGTTACTTTTTATAGTTTCTTAGATCATGCAAAATTATAAAATTTCTGTAATTAAAAAGAATTTTTTTTTATGATATAAATGAAATTAAAGTGATTAATGTGGAAATAGAATAAAATAAAATGCCATTAAAAAATATTAAAAATATTTTTGATGGCTTGAACGTTGATTACCTTTTCTATACCTAAATTTTTGCATTGAGTGTAAGAAAAAAATTAGTGTTGGTAGATAGATAAGGTAACAAAAAACTTTGGAGGAAAAAATGTTAATATCTTTAGAATGGTTAAAGGAATATGTAGAGATAAATGAAGATGTTAAAGAGCTTGAAAATGCCCTGACGATGATCGGACAAGAGGTCGAGGCAATAGAAGAGCAGGGACAACATCT
>DAOUPY010000543.1 GCA_030625925.1 Fusobacteriaceae bacterium
CTATTATTTGAGATGGTCTAAACCCTGCATCCTCACATTTTTTTATGGCATATTCAGTAGGCAGTACCCTGATGTAGATAGATTTTTTATTTTTTAAGTCTTTAAACCTATGGATGTTATTGCTTCCTAAAGTAAGTAATATATTACCTCTTACGCCCTCTAGAAAATTAATTAACTCCCCTAAATCATAAAAACTATTTTCTTTTTTATATTCTAGCATACTTCTTTCATATCTATAATAGGGCACCCCTAGAATTGTTGATAACTTAAGTAAGTTATTTGATATCTCTGTTGCATAGGGGTGGGTCGCATCTACTATCTGGCTTAGGCTCATCTCATTGGCTAGTTTTTCTAGGCCTTCTAAATCAAGCTTTGCCACCCTGACTTCCAGGTCCAAATGGGAGATTAATTGACCTCCATATTCTGTAGCTGTAGTCACTACGATCTCATGTTTATCTTTCAAAAGCTTTTCAGCTATTATCCTAGAGTCTTTAGTTCCCCCAGCAAGTAAGATCAAAGTTTATATCCTCTAGGTGTTATCATTTTTCCATTTTTTACATAAGTTTTAGAGTTTCCTACGATTACTACAGTAAACATGTTTATTTCATGATCTAACATATCCTCTAGTGTAGTTATCACATATTCTTCCCCGTCTCTCTTTGCATTTCTCACGATTGCTACAGGAGTATCTTTGCTTTTATGTCTTAACATGATCTCTCTTGCCTCTACAATTTGAGTAGTTCTAGAAAAACTCTTAGGATTGTAGTATGAAATTACAAAATCACCTTGAGATGCTAAATCTATCCTCTTTGTTATTAGCTCCCAATCAGTTAATAAATCACTCAAACTAATCGTTGCATGATCATGCATGATAGGAGCTCCTACAACACTTGCTCCAGCATTAGAAGCTGTAATTCCTGGAACTACTTCTACCTCAATATCACTGTCTAAAGCTACTTCTAACATAATTCCTGCCATTCCATAGACTCCTGATTCACCACTACTGATTAAAGCTACAGTTTTCCCACTTTCAGCCAGTTTCAATGTTTCGTTACATCTATCTATCTCTTTTTTCATAGCAGATCTAATTAATTCTTTTTGAGGAAACATATCTTCTACCAATGAAATATATGTTTTATGCCCAATTAATATATCCGATTTTTTCATAGAATCAAAGGCTTTAAAACTCATATTATCTTTGTTTCCAGGTCCCATTCCAACTACATATATTTTCCCTTTCATTCTTCTCCTCCAAATTTATTCTTCATATATCGATATGGTTACACCATTATATCTTTTCTTCTCTTTTATAAATTTACCACGTTTATCACTAGACAGGTATGCTGTAGGAGCCGATACACATCTCACTCCTATAGTTTTTTCCACAAAATCAGAACCTTCATAATTATCCTGGATAGGCCTTATTTGTTC
>DAOUPY010000049.1 GCA_030625925.1 Fusobacteriaceae bacterium
TCTGATTTCTCCACAGTCTCATCATTAGTTTTTTTAGGTCTTTTAAAAAAACTTTTGACTCTTTTTACAGGATTGTCAGATAAAGATTTATTCATCTCTACCTTTTCCGTTGTATTCATTTTTCTCCTCCTTAATTTTTGAGGACAGGCTTCTTTACCTTTCCTTAAAAATTTAACAATAACATAACTCTCTTAATTAAGAATAATCTTCATATTATCCTTATTTTTTTTTATTTTTTTTACTTTTTTCTAAATAAGCATCTATAAAGACTTTGGCTACTTCAGCAGCATCTTTACCTCCAGAACCTCCGCCCTCTATAAAAGCTGTAAATACTATTTCTGGTTTGTCAGCTGGGAAATATCCTGAAACCCAAGAATGAGGTTCTTTGTATTTTGAGTTTTGAGCTGACCCGGTTTTAGCGGCCACTCTCACTCCCTCTGTCCTCAATCTTTTTGCTGTTCCATCCTTAGCTTCTACAGTCTGTACCAAGGCTTCTTTAATCTCTTCCATATACCTTTTATTGTACTCAACTTCCTCCCTCTCACCTTTTATTTCCTTTATTTTCCCTTCTTCTGTTACTATTTTTTCAACTAAACGCGGAGTATAAGTATATCCCTTATTAGCTAATATCGAATAAGCTTTTGCCATTTGAAGCGGGGTTACCAACAGGTATCCTTGTCCTATGGATAAATTTATAGAGTCCCCTGTATACCAAGGTTCTTTTAATCTTTTCTTTTTCCAGTCATTATCTGGCAGAAGACCCGGTTTTTCTCCTGGTATATCTATTCCGGTTTTTTTACCTATTCCAAAAGCATCTGCTACCTCTAGCATCTTCTTTCTACCATATTTGTCTGCTGCTCTATAGTAATAATAGTTTACAGATTCTATCAAAGATTTGGCCAGATTTGTATACCCGTGACCATTTCTCTTCCAACTTCTCCACTTCCATTTACCTATTTGGTAATACCCGGGATCGAAAAATTCTTCTTTGGGATTTAATCCTTCCTCCAAAAAAGCAAGAGCCGATAAAACTTTAAATATTGAACCCGGCGGATACCTGCCTGTTATAGCTCTATTTTCTAAAGGTCTATCTTTGTTAAACATGATATCGTCCCATTCCTTAGTTGTCATCCTAGAAATTATGGTATTCAACGGATACTCTGGATTACTTACCATAGTTATTATCCTGCCTGTTTTTGGTTCTATTGCTACAAAAGCACCCTTCATTTTTTTTCTCTTCATATGATTTGTTATTTTCTTTTGAAGATCAAAATCCACAGTAAGATAGATATCATCTCCTGTTTTAGATTTTTTTTCTTCTAAGGTTTTAACAAACCTGTTGTGTGCATTTACCTCAATGTTCTTATAACCATTTTCACCTCTAAGATAAGGTTCGTACTCTTTTTCAATTCCTTGTTTTCCTATTATATCATCTTTTTTATATCCTTTGCTCTTCATTTTCTCATATTCATCTGAAGAAAGATTCCTGACATATCCTAAGATATGAGACCCCAATGAATCATTAAGATATTTTCTTTTAGAATAAATTTGAACTTCCAGATATGGAAAATCTGAATTTTTTTCTATTATCTTATGGGCTTTTTCTTTAGATATATCATCAAAAATAACATTTTCTCGAGTATAATTATAAATTTCTCCATACTTTATTTTCTTCTCTATTACTTTTTTATCGTATCCCAAAAGTTTTGACATCTCATCTAATTTTTTTTCATCATATTTTCTTTCATTTAGATAAACCAGCCTGTATCCAGCCTCATTATTTACCAAAAGTTCACCATTTGAATCGTATATTTTACCACGATAACCGTTTATCCGCTTCACCTTAATACTGTTTTTATTGGACATTTTTTTATATTTTTCTACTTTTACTATCTGCATATAAAAAAGTCGTGCAAAAATCAAACTATATATTATTGCAACTATTATCAGGAAGTACTCTCCCCTTCCTTTTTCCGACCTTTTTAATTTTACTGACAGCATTTTTCTTTTTAATTTCATATGTTTTTCCTTAAATTTTTTATAAAAGTATAATTAAGCAGCAGATATCCACCAAACATTATTACCCCTTGGTAAGGATAAAAATATGGTGATTTTATATATAAATATGTTCCATAAATAATAAATTGTATCAAACTATAATAAACTATATTTATCCTCTCATATCCTAATACCTTGGATAAAAAATAACTTACTATAAATATAACAGCAAAAACAATCCCTAGTTCTATAAAGATGTTTTTGTCCTTAGATATTATTATGCAAATTAACATAACCTCAAATATTCCATTTTTACCTCTTTTATAAGCTAAATACGTTAAATAAGGCAGCGCTATTATGTTGTAAGGAAAGGTTACTACTAAAGAATTTTCTAAAAAGATCAAAATCAGAATAACAAAATTAAACATCTAATCCAGGGAACACTACACGAGCATAACCCCATAACTCCTCTAATCTATATAAATCTCTAGTATGTTGATCGAAAACGTGAATCATTACATCATCTCCATCAATCAATACCCAATGAGCTTCATCCTGCCCTTCTATGTGCAATCTTCTTTCGTTCAATTCCATTAATTTTACTTCTACTTCCTCTGATATTGCCCTTATATTTCTATTAGATGATCCTGTACATATTACAGCATAGTCACATAGAGAATTTTTCCCTTCAAAGTCCAGGATAATCAACTCTTGTCCTTTCTTACTTTCGATAGCTCCCACTATCTTTTCCAATTTCGCTAACATAGTTCCCCCTATTCTTTTATATAGACATTTATTATGTTATTTTTCCCATCCTTACTTTCTACCATATTTTTTATCCCCAATTTTTTAGCAATCTTATAGGCTATATAGTAATCTTCTGATTTGTATTCTACTACAGTTAAATTCCCATTTTCAGTCCCTATAGATATATTTTTATACCCATTTTTCTCCAAAATGTTTTTAGCAGATCCAGTTACCTTGTCTGCACCATGGATATTAATTTTAGTTTGTACATTTTCCTCTTTTCCTAAAATTATCACAGCATTTGCCAGAGTCGGCAGGTCTAATTCTGATTTTATCTTAATATATTTTTCATCTAGACTCATAACCAGAGCTTCTATTTGAGAAATTTGAAGGTCTTTATTGATTATATAACTGTATTCACTATCCCTTTCATAGTTGGCAGCATTATATTTATACGAAAGTGCTTTCTCTATCTTCTTTCCTGTTCTGCCTGCATAACCAGATTTTCCGTTACCGTTCAGCACATCCACTATAACATTTTCTGCAATTTCACCATTAGAATTATGGTATTTTTCCATAAATAGTGAGTTTAAATTAGAAGTTAATACATATCTTTTCTCTTCAATTACAACTTCTGGAACATTATATTTGTAAGCTACATTTAATCTAACTTCGCCCTTTTTTACAACTTCAAAATTATCTACTTTTTCTGGAAGTAATTCATTTATTCCATCCATGATCCCACGATAGTTTCCCACCTTATCCAAATCTGCTATGGTATTTTCCCCGTCCAGCTGGATATCAAATGGTATGCTCAATGACAATTTATCTTCATATACAACAAACACATTTTCTTTCCCAATAACCATGTATCTCGGGATATCTATCATTCTTTTGTTGTTGCTGCTTATATTCATATATAGTAACCCTGCTAAAGTTATTATAAGGAATATTATAATACTTAATAATTTAGATTTTCTCTGTCTCTTTACCATAAAGTTTCCCCTCTTCTAAATATATTTCTACTTCTACTATCTCGCTCACTCTATATCCAGAATCTATAATTTTTATCCTATGGTAGTTCTCTGTATATCCATAAGCATAACCGTCTTTTATAGTTTCTACCAATACTTTCGTTTTCTTGCCGATATTTTTTTCTTCCGAGAGTTGTTCCATCTCTTTTCTTAAATTTTCCAGCTTTTTAGTCCTGTCTTTCTTGTCGTTACCATCTACCTTACCAGACAACCTGCTGGCTGCAGTATTTTCTCGATCAGAATACGGAAATATATGAAGATTTGAAAATCCAATTTCACCTATCAGGTTATATGTATTTTCAAAATTTGCATTCTTCTCCTGTGGAAACCCTACAATTACATCTGCTGTAAATTCCAGATCTTTGACTTTTCCCTTCAACCCTAACAACTTATCTTTTATAAGACCTGTTCCATATTTCCTCTTCATTAATTTCAGAACTTCGTCATCACAAGACTGCAGGGAAATATGCAGATGCGGCATCATTTTAGAGTTATTTGTCATAATATCTATAAACCTGTCATTTATCTTATCTGGATAAATAGAACCTAATCTTACTCTTTCTACACCATCTATCGCAGTGACTGATTCTAATAAGTCCTCAAAGTTTTTTCCCTCTTCTAAATCTTCACCATAGACACCCATATTTATACCTATTAAGATAATTTCCTTATACCCTTCACCGGTCAATATTTTGATCTCTCTCAGGATACTGTCCAATTTTCTGCTTCTGCTTCTACCCCTGGCAAAAGGGATCTTACAATAAGAACAGAATTCATTGCATCCATCCTGGATCTTTACGTAGGCCCTGCTCATTTCTCTCATAGTAGCAAATTCTAATTCGCAATACTCATGATCATCAAATATATTATGAGAAATTACCTTTTCAATTACTTTTTTCCCCTCTATGGATTTTGCCAACTTTAAAATATCAGTTTTATTAGTATTCCCAACTACATAGTCGATATAATCTTTTCCCAGCAGACTCTCACCATCGGTCTGAGCATAACATCCTGTTATTATAACTATAGAATCTTTATTCAATTTCTTTGCACGACTCAATATATTTCTGGTCTTTTTATCAGCTATACTCGTTACAGTACAAGAGTTCACTATATAATAATCTGATTCTTCTTGAAAACTTACCTCTTCATACCCTTCTTCTAAAAATTGTTTTTTTATACTCTCAGTCTCATACTGATTTACTTTACATCCTAGAGTATAAAAAGCTACTCTCTTACCAAATTTCATTTAAAATTACTCCTCCTGCTACTATAGCTGCTGTCTCCGCTCTTAGTATTCTCCTGCCTAGGGAGATTATTTTCACACCTTTTTCACGCAAAAATTCTACCTCTGAATCATCAAATCCACCCTCCGGTCCTATAAGATATAAGATTTTTTTTAATTTATCCAATCCATTATAGTTGGTTATCTTATTTCCTTCTGCACCCTCATAGGGTAAGAATACTAGATCATATTCTCCATAATTTATTTCCTTTAAATTAGTAGGTCCAGCGATCTCCACTTTCCTTACTCCCTGGCACTGTTTCAACGCTTCTATGGATACTACATCCCATTTATCTTTTTTTTCACTCACTTTTACAACTGTTCTTTTGGTTTTCATGGGGATAATTTTATTTATTCCAATCTCAGTCAATTTTTGTATAGACAGGTCCATCTTGTCGTTTTTTAATAAGCCCAAAGCTATATCTACCTTTACAGAAGTTGAATAATTATCCTCTAAAACTTCCTTTATTTCACCTAAAATTTCTTTTTTCTCCAGCGAAAGTATCACACATCTATATTCTTTTTCTCCATCAACAACTCTGATCTCATCTCCTACACTCATACGAAATGAATTTTTTAGATGGTTGATGTCCTTTTTGTCTTTTATTTCAACTATATTTCCTTTTATATTTTCTTTTTCGACAAGCACACTTATCATGGACTATACCATGTCCTTATTTTTCATCAGATCTGCCAAAGTAGTTTTCCCCAAAATATCTTTTAGTGCAATATCTAATTGCGACCACAGGCAGGTGGTTCTGCAATTTTCTTTGATACATTTTTTATTGACACCCTCATTACAATCCACTACTCTTACCTCTTCATCTAAAATTTCATAAAGTTCAAGTACTGTAATATCCTCAGGAGCTCTTGTAATCTTGTACCCGCCATTAGGTCCTCTTTTTCCTTTGATTATATCTCTTTTCTTTAATTTAAAAAGGATTTGCTCCAAATATTGAACAGATATATTTTGATCTTGAGATATTTCCTTTATTCTTACTAACCTATTCTCACCTAAATTTCCTTCTGCTATATTTATAACGGCTCTTAGCCCATATCTTATTCTTGTGCTTATCTTCATAGGTTTTCCTCCGTTTTTTCTTTTTTATTAAAATGCTTATACGCTTTTGGGGTCACAACCCTTCCTCTATGGGTTCTTTTAATGAAACCAACCTTTACCAGGTAAGGTTCGTAGATCTCCTCCAGAGTTCTCCTGTCCTCTCCTAACAAAAGAGCCAGGGTTTCAATTCCGACCGGTCCTCCGTCATAGTTATCTATGATAGATAGGATAATTTCACGGTCTAATTCATCCAAACCATAATCATCGACTCCTAACAAACTTAAGGCCTCTTTAGCTATCTTTAAAGTTATTATTCCATCGCCGCGAATCTCAGCATAATCTCTAACTCTCTTTAAAAATCTATTGGCTATCCTAGGTGTCCCACGACTTCTGAGAGCCATTTCCAAAGCTCCCTCAGGTTCTATCCCCACGTCTAATATATTAGCTCCCCTTATGATGATCTTCAAAAGATCATCTGTAGAATAATAATCCATCCTATGTACTAAACCAAATCTATCTCTCAAAGGAGCACTTAGTAATCCTGCCCTAGTTGTGGCTCCTATCAATGTGAAATTTGGTAGTTCTATCCTGATAGATCTTGCTGTGGGTCCCTTACCAATTATAATATCAATTTCACGGTCTTCCATAGCTGGATATAAGATTTCCTCCACCGATGTATTCAGCCTATGAATTTCATCTATAAATAAAATATCCTGTTCCTCTAAAGATGTCAAAATTGCTGCCAGGTCACCGGCCTTATCTAAAACAGGTCCAGATGTCACCTTTAGATTAGTCCCCATTTCTGTGGCTATAACTCCTGCTAAAGTAGTTTTTCCCAGTCCAGGCGGTCCGTATAAAAGAGTATGATCCATAGACTCATTTCTATTTTTAGAAGCAGTCATAAAAATTTCCAATTTTTCTTTTAACCTTTCTTGACCTATATATTCATTCAAAGTTTTAGGTCTTAGGTTTCTCTGTACTTCTATTTCTCCACCAAATTCATCTGCCGACAACAGTCTTTCATCCATAAAATACCCCTATTCGTCTATATATACATACTGATTGCAAACTGTATTCCACCTATTATCGCTCCTAAGATTGCTCCTATGACCTCTATATGCTTCAATTCGTTGTTTGCTATCCTATATACCATTTTTTCCAATTCATCTAATTCAAAGTTTTCAATTTTCTCGACAATTATATTCTTCATATCTACACTGTCTTCCATTTTTTTTATTACTACTGTAAAAAATTCATCTTTATTTTCCTCTATGGCATCTTTTATATGACCTTTGATCTTTAATATCATACTGTCCGTTATAAATAAACTAGCCATCGGAATCTTTGATAACACTTCTTTTTCCAATTTATCTTCTACAATCCTGTCTACTATTAGGTCGATCTCTTCTCCTAATTCTATATCTCCAATATTTGCAGTAATATCCTTCATAGATATCAATTCATCTTGGATAGTATCAGCTATACTTCCTGCTATCTCCATCTTTCTTTTTGGAATCAGCCCCTGCACTTTAAATCCTAATATATTTATCTCTTTTAACGGCCTAAATAACATCTTAATTGCAAAATAATTTGTTATCCATCCAATTAATGCTCCTATCACTATCATCAAACTTGCTTTTAATAACATCTTTTCCCCCTGCTTTTTATTCCTTTTCTTTATGATCACTTTTTCAATACCCATTACCGGTATCTTTGATTTTTTTCATTATTTATTTCTATTTACAACTGTTTTTTCGATACTTAAAACAATATAACATTTTATCATATTCAGTGCTTTTTTTCAATTCCCTTATTAATTTAGTAAAGAAAATAAAAGTAATAAAAATTTGATCTTTGATTTGGCTCAAAAACTAAAAAAAGCAGTAGATAAATCTACTGCTTTTAAACATTTCAAATATATATATAATTATACAGTTTCGATGTTTGCAGCTTGAGGACCTTTAGCACCTTCAGTGATTTCGAAAGTTACTTCCGCTCCCTCTTGTAAAGTTTTGAATCCTTCTTTTGCAATTTGAGAAAAGTGTGCGAAGTAGTCATTTCCATCTTCTGCTGAAATAAATCCAAATCCTTTATCATCATTAAACCATTTAACTGTTCCTTTTAACATGTGTGTTACCTCCGTAAAATTTTAATACAGA
>DAOUPY010000128.1 GCA_030625925.1 Fusobacteriaceae bacterium
GATGCATAAAGCTATTGCTATTATTCAATTTAAATTAGAGGCGGCAGTTATCAAAAAAAGACCGGAATTTCATATGGAAAAGAGGATGCTTTTAGACAAAATAGATCAGACTAAGGGAACCATTGTATTAAGTGGCAAAGAGTATAAGTTAACCAGCAATAATTTCCCGACGATAGATCCGAAAGATCCTTATAAGCTGACGGAAAGGGAAAGTGAAGTTATAGAAAAAATAGCTAAATATTTTAAAAAGAGTGATAAACTGCAAAGACATGCTCGTTTTTTCTTCTCCAATGGAAATATATATCTGAAATATAATAATCAATTGATGTTTCATGGGTGTATTCCTATGGACTCTCACGGAAACTATAAATGTTTTGAGATAGATGGTGTGGAGTATTGCGGGAAGGAACTTATGGATAAGTTTGAGAAATTAGCTCGTAAAGCTTATTTTAAAGGAGATAATAAAGATTTAGACTGGTTCTGGTATATGTGGACCGGTGAATATTCTCCCCTTTTTGGCAAGGAGGAGATGAAAACTTTTGAGAGGTATTTTGTTAGAGAGAAAGAAACCCATAAAGAGATAAAAAACCCATATTACACATTGAGGGAAAATGAGGAGATAATATTAAAGCTCATGGATCACTTTGGGGTTGCAAAAGAAAATGGCCATGTTATAAATGGTCACACCCCTGTACTGGCTAAAAATGGAGAACTTCCTATAAGGGCAGGGAAAAAGCTTTTAGTAATCGATGGTGGATTATCCAAGGCATATCAGCCAAGTACCGGGACTGCCGGATATACTTTGATCTATAATTCCTATGGATTGAGGTTAGCTTCCCACAAACCATTTACAAGTATTGAAAAAGCCATAGAAGACAGCCATGAAAAAATATCGGTAATACAATTAGTGGATAAGGCAGAGAGAAAAAAAGTTAAAGACACTGATACTGGAGAGCTCCTTATAGGGAGTTTAAAGGAGTTAAGAGTACTGTTAAAGATGTATAGAAACGGAAATCTTATAGGAAAATATTGATGTACACCATTCATGGCGAAAAGTTAATAAAAAAAGGTTAAAAATTAATAAAAGAGGTTGACTTTTACCCAAGAAAAGATTATTATATGATCAAAGATAGGTTGATAAAATAATTACAAGGTATTTGTGAACACTAAAAGGAGAATTTATGAATTTATCTGAAAGACAATATAGAATAATAGAAATTATTAGAATGAATGGTTCAATTACAGGGGAAAAGATTGCGAAGGTCTTAGGAGTTACAAGATCGGCTCTGAGAACAGATTTTTCCTTTTTAATAAAATCAGAGATTATAAAATCTAAAACCAAGGTAGGATACAGTTTGAATCCGCAAAAGCCTAAAAAAATAGAAAAATCTTCATTGAAAAATATAAATGTAACAGAGTTTATAGGTGAAGCTTTGATTTTATCAGAAAAAGCCTCTATCCATGACGGGATAGTAGAAATATTTACAAAGGATTCAGGAACTATCTATATAACCAATGGAGACCTGCTTTCTGGTGTAGTTTCCAGAAAAGATCTGCTGAAAGCAGCCATAGGAGGGATGGATCTTTCTTCCCTGCCCATAAGCTTGATAATGAGCAGGATGCCCAATATACATTTTTGCACTACTGATGCTACATTGTTTGAAGCTGCTGAAATAATTGTAAAAAAAGAGATCGATTCTCTGCCTGTAGTTGAGTACTCCAATGAATTAAATGGGTACAAAATTGTAGGGAAGATTTCTAAAACGGACCTAAGTAAGGTTTTATTTGAAACTTTATTATAGCTGCCACAGATAACAGGAGGGATTTCTATTATTGATATATATTTTATAAAAGATGATGCCATAGTAAATTCAGAAGTTATCTTAAAGGTAATTAAAGATGAATTGAATCGTGAGGACTTTAAACTGATACAGATAATGCAGAAAGAATTTGAAGCTTTAGAAGTTTTGAACTCTCAAAACTTAGTTTTTTACAGTCTGAAAGATAAAAAACGACTCCGAAAGTTAGAAAAATTTTGTATAGAAAAAGATATCATACATTTTGATACATTTAAAATTTTAAAATACGGGTTCAAAAGATTATTTGAAAAATCTAAAGCAAATTCATTCAAGAAGATGGATGAAAAATATTTTAAGCGTATTGAAGCTATGGAATTTGCTGTAAAATATGATGACGGAAAGATTAGCCGGGGAATATTAGAAGCCGATCTATTGATTGTAGGCTTGTCCAGGACATCTAAAACACCATTATCCATATATTTGGCAAATAAAAGTGGATTAAAGATAATAAATATACCATTAGTTCCAGAAGTACCTATTCCAAAAGAGGTCTTTGAGGCAACCCAGGTAATTGGGCTGACCATATCCATAGATAAATTAAATAAGATAAGGGAACAAAGATTAAAAACTATGAAAGCGGAGGAAAGAGCATCCAGCTATGCTTCCTTTGGAAGGATATTGGAGGAGTTAGATTATTCAGATAAGATAATGAAAAAATTACGGTGCCCAGTAATAGATGTATCAGAAAAAGCCATTGAAGAGACGGCAGAGATCATCTTAAAATTAATAAAAGCTTAAATACTCAAGGAGGATTAACTCATGAAAAAATTTATTTATTCCTTTAACGATGGTGGAAAGGAAATGAAGTCATTATTAGGTGGAAAAGGTGCGAACCTTTGTGAAATGACTAAATTAGGATTACCCATTCCCCAAGGATTTGTTATAACCACAGAAGCTAGTATGAAATATTATGAAGAAGAAAAAAAAATATGGAAGGGCTTAAAGAAGGATATAGAGCAAAACTTAAAGAACTTAGAGGCCGTGACAGATAAAAAATTTGGAGGAGATAATCCACTTTTTGTTTCAGTGAGATCCGGGGCTGCCATATCTATGCCTGGAATGATGGATACAATCTTAAACTTAGGTTTAAACGATAAAACATATAAGTTACTTGCAACGCAGACAGGTAATGAACAGTTTGCATTTAATAGTTATAAAAGATTTATACAAATGTTTTCGGAGGTAGTATATGGAATTGAAAAGTACAAGTATGATTTACTTGAAAAAGAACTTGAAAAGGATGGAGCTAAAAAAGAAACTTATATTAAAGAATATAAAAAACTCTTTAAATCAGAAGTAAACTTCAAGTTTCCAGAAGATCCAATGGAGCAGCTATTGGCAGCAATCGAAGCAGTATTTAGCTCTTGGAACAATCCGAGAGCTATCTACTACCGTAATTTAAACAGCATCCCGCATGATATTGGAACAGGAGTTACTGTTCAATCTATGGTATTTGGTAATATGGGAGATACTTCAGGAACAGGAGTAGTATTTACCAGAAATCCATCTTGTGGTGAAAATAAATTATTTGGAGAATTTTTAATCAATGCCCAGGGAGAAGATGTAGTAGCAGGGATAAGGACTCCTAAAAAGATAGAAGAATTAGAAGCTGTAATGCCTCAAACTTATAGAAAATTAATAGACCTATGTAATCTTTTAGAAGATCATTATAAGGATATGCAGGATATAGAATTTACCATTGAAAATAATGAATTATATATCCTTCAAACAAGAAATGGAAAGAGAACTGCAAGTGCTGCGATAAAAGTAGCTACAGATCTGGTTAATGAAGGGATAATAACTAAAGAAAAAGCTATAATGATGATAGAGCCTGAGATGATCTCTCAGCTGCTGCACCCGACATTTTCAGATGAAGAGTTATCAAATTCCGAAGTTTTAGTGACTGGATTAGCTGCGTCACCAGGTGCCGCAACAGGAAGAGTGTACTTTAACTCAGAAAAGATAAAGGAAAATAATGGCGGAATTTTAGTCAGATTAGAAACTTCACCAGAAGATATTGAAGGGATGAATATAGCCGATGGAATACTAACTGTTCGTGGAGGAATGACCTCTCATGCAGCGGTAGTTGCTCGTGGAATGGGTAGATGCTGTATCTGTGGATGCGGATCATTGGACTTAGATGAAGAAAGAAAAGAGTTTAGAGTTGGAGACGTCTTAGTTTCTGAGGGAGATTATATATCATTAAACGGAAGTACAGGAAATGTTTATTTAGGTGAACTAAATAAAAGTGATTCTGGCTTGACTGCTGAATTTAAGATGATCCTTGACTGGTCCAGTGAAATTGGGACTATGAAAGTCTTGGCAAATGCCGATACACCATTAGATGCCAAGGTGGCTTGTGACTTTGGGGCAAATGGAATAGGTCTTTGCAGAACAGAACATATGTTTTTCGAAGAAAAAAAGATAAATCATGTTAGAGAGATGATCTTAGCTGAAAATAGTCATGAAAGAAAGATAGCTTTAGATAATATTTTACCTCTTCAAAGACTTGATTTTACAGGAATATTTGAGGCAATGAAAGATAATGCTGTGACGGTAAGATTGATCGATCCACCGTTGCATGAGTTCCTGCCAAAAGAGATGGAAGAAAAATTAAAGCTGACTAAATCTATGGGAATTACCATGGAAGATATCGAGAACAGAATGTTAAAATTGGAAGAGTTGAACCCTATGCTGGGGCATCGTGGATGCAGGCTGGGAATAACTTATCCTGAAATCTATGAGATGCAGTCTAGAGCAATTATCGAAGCTGCTATAGAAGTGAAAAAATCAGGGATAGATGTGAAACCTGAAATAATGATTCCAGTGGTAGGTAAGGTAGAGGAATTAGGATATCTGAGAGACAGATTAGTTGCCTTGGTAGACGAGATAATAGAAAATTCTGACATAGAGTTGGAGTATAAGATAGGAACTATGATAGAAGTTCCTAGAGCCTGTGTTACAGCTGATGAGATTGCCAAGGAAGCCGATTTCTTTAGTTTTGGAACCAATGACCTGACTCAAATAACCTTTGGATATTCGAGAGATGACGCAGGAAAGTTTATTTCTGACTATAGAGAAAAAAATATATTAGATGCAGATCCATTTGAAACAATAGATGTAAAGGGTGTAGGGAAATTAATGGAGATGGCAGTGACTCTCGGTAGAGGGGAGAAAAAAGACCTTAAAATAGGTATCTGTGGAGAACATGGAGGAGATCCAAAAAGTATTGAATTTTTCCATTCAATAGGTCTGGCTTATGTAAGTTGTTCACCATATAGAATTCCTATTGCTAAATTAGCAGTAGCCCAAAATGAGATAAGAGCAAAAAATAATAAGTAAGATAGAAATGAAATTTATTTGTCATTTAAATATATTTGTGATAGATTGTAGAAGTGCAAGGGAGCTGTAAATGGCTGAGAGGAGACAAGATAGTCTCGACCTTTAACCTGATCTAGGTAATTCTAGCGTAGGGAGTGATAAAATAATATTTTATTGTTTAAAGATGCCTTTGTTTAAGGCATCTTTTTTTTTGTTTTATAAAGGAAGTTTTGGAGGGGAAATGGAGAGAAAAACACGGTTAAAAAATGAACTGAAAAAGATAAAGGAAAACATAGAGAAGAATAAACCCTTAGTACATAATATTACAAATTATGTGACGGTGAATGATTGTGCAAATATTCAATT
>DAOUPY010000088.1 GCA_030625925.1 Fusobacteriaceae bacterium
AGAATAAGATATAAAGATGAAAATATGGGAAACATTTATTTTATAGTTGGAACTGGGACTGAGATTGGAAAAACTCATGTTACTATAAAATTAATAGAGGAAGATCTTAAAAATAAAAAAAATGTTATGGCATTAAAACCTATAGAAACGGGATTAGAAATTTTTGGTGAAAACTTAGAGGGATCCGATACAAAAAAATATGCAGATCTTTTAGGTAAAAATGTGGAAGAAATAAATACATATTTCTTTAAAAAGCCCATGTCACCCCACATTGCAGCAGATTTAGATGGGAAACAAATATTTATTAATCAAATAAAGAAAAGGATAGATGAAGAGACTAAAGTCCACGAAACTTTGTATGTTGAAGGTGCAGGGGGTCTGTTGGTTCCATATAAGGATAGGTATACATATTTAGATCTTTTGGTAGATTACAGAAAAAAATCAGAGGTTATAGTAGTGGCTGCTAACTCTTTGGGAACGATCAACCATACCTTGTTGACAATAGAAACACTGAAAAGAAATGACATTATGATAAAGGGAATTATCTTCAATAATAAAGATAATAACGTCGATGAAATTTTATTAAAGAATAATGTAGAAACTATTGAAAAATTAAGTGGAATAAAGGTGTTAAAAAACATAGGGCATGATGGAGGCACAGGTGAATTTTAGAAGTTTAGAAAAAACAACAAAATTTGGGTATTTATTTTATATCTCATATAAGGGAAGTAAATTTCATTCTTTTGATGAAAATAAAGATGAGAGTTCTACAAAGAAAACTGTAAAAGGCGAATTTATAAAAATATTGGGAGAATTAGGAGTTACTTGGGCTAAAGGTGTTCAACAAGGCGGAAGAACCGATGGTCAGGTAAGTGCCGAAGAAAATATATTGTATATAAATTCAAATAATAAGATAGATAAAATTTTATTAAAGGATAAATTCAATAAAAAAATAAATGAGATGCAGATTATCAAAATTGAAAAAACACTGCCTAATTTGGCTCTGCCTGAGATGATAGAGGGAAGAATCTATAGATATAACTACCCAGCAGATAAAATAAATTCTACTGAGGAAGAGATATTAAAAAAATGTGAAAAACTTACAGGAACATATGATGTAAGTGAATTCACTGATACAAAAGGACAGAAATTAAAGGAAAAAATAAGAAGGGTGGAAATATCATACGATAATGGAAGCTTGGTATTTTCAGGAAACTCATTTATGCCGAAACAGGTAAGGATCATGTCTGGATATATATTAACCGGGGAGAAAAAAATTCTACCGGGAAAATATCTGACTTTGGAAAAGATGGTTTTATCCAAGGAGTTAGAGGAGATAATGATAGAGGATGTTAATGATGTTTTTGAAGAAAATATTTTGAAGATAGAAAAAATCAAAGATGTCTATATCTTCTATGTGGCTAAAAATAAAAAAGGTGAAGTTATTGGGAAAAATGCCGGTAATATAAAAAGTTTAAGAAAAAAATATGGGCAGATAGTAATAAAGACAATTTAACTTCTGGAGAGGTGTCATGGGCAGAATAAAACAGGGATTAAATTATTTGTTTGCAAAACCTAAAGTAGACAAGATGGAAGAAATAAAATTACTTTTAACAAAGGAAGAGTATAAGATTTTTATAAATATGGACAATTACGATAAAGTACATAGCATAGGTGTTTACGAAAGGGTAAAGAAAGACAAAGTATTAAATAAAGATGAAAAATATCTGAAATTAGCCCTCCTACACGATTGTGGCAAGGAGAAAATATGCCTTCTGACCAGGGTGAAAAAGGTCTTGGTGGGGGATAAATCACTGGATAGGCATCCTAAATCAGGTTATAAAAAACTAAGAGAGATAGATTTGGAGTTAGCTAACTTGATTTTAAACCACCATGGTCTAAATGAAAATAAGCAGTTAAAAAGATTTCAGGAGATAGATGACGAGAGTTAAAGGTAATAATAAATAAAGGAGAAAAAATTATGATTGATATAGAAAAATATCTACTGTTAGTAGAAAAACCAGTACAATATATGGGTAACGAGGTAAATAGTATCCATAAGAGCGATTATAAAGTTAATATGTGTTTATTTTTCCCTGATATCTATGAGGTAGGAATGTCTAATTTAGGGATAAGAATACTGTATGATATATTAAATAAAGTTGATGGGTTTTCACTGGAAAGAGGATTTTCTCCTCAAGAGGATATGGAAGCTGTCATGAGAGAAAATAGTATACCAATGTTTTCGTTAGAGAGCAGAACTCCACTAAAAGAATTTGATGTAGTAGGTTTTTCTCTTTCTTATGAGATGAGTTACACCAATGTATTGAATGCACTGGATTTGGCAGGGATACCCCTGAGAGCGGAAGACAGAACAGAAAATCATCCCCTTATTATGGCAGGGGGGACATGTACAGTAAATCCAGTTCCTATGAGTAAATTTGTTGATTATTTTGTAATTGGTGATGGAGAAGATGTAATGCCGGAAATAGCCAGAATATTTGTGGCTAATAGTGATAAAACTAAGGCAGAAAAATTAGAATTGATAAAAAATATAGATGGAGTGTATATTCCAAAACTGCATAAAGGGAAAAAAATAAAAAAAGCTCTAGTTCATAATTTAGATAATACAGAATTTTATGCTGATCAAATAGTACCTTTTGTGAAGATAGTTCATGACAGGGTGTCGGTAGAGATTCAAAGAGGGTGTACCAGAGGATGCAGGTTCTGTCAGGCTGGATATACATACAGACCTGTAAGAGAAAGAACTTTGGAAAAAAACATGGCTCTTATAGAAAAAACACTTAAATCTACTGGATATAATGAAGTATCGTTGTCTTCATTATCGAGTAGTGACTATAGCAAGATAAGTCCTTTATTGGAAAATTTACAAAAGAAACACGGTGAAAACAACTTGAGTATAGGGCTTCCATCTCTAAGGATGAATCCATATTCTGTAGAAGTTGCAGAGCAGATCCAGAGTGGTAAAAAAACAGGGTTTACGTTTGCACCAGAAGCAGGAACTCAGAGGATGAGAGATATTATTAACAAGGGTGTAACAGAGGAAGAGATTTTAGAGACAGCAGTTGCAGCGGTGAAAGGTGGATGGGCAACACTAAAATTTTACTTCATGATAGGCCTGCCTTTTGAAACAGATGAAGATCTAAAAGGTATACATGAGTTAGTGATGAAGGTAGTAAAGGCATGTAAACCATTTACAAAAAAGTTAAATATAACAGTCAGCATATCTAATTTTATACCAAAACCTCATACTCCATTCCAATGGGCTGAGCAAATGAACATAGCTGAGATGGAGAGAAAACACCAGCTCCTAAAAGATATATTTTATAGGGCGAGACATACGACTCTAAAGATACATTTTAGAGAAAAGTCATATTTGGAAGGTTTCCTGTCACGTGGAGATGAAAAAATAAGTGATCTATTGGAGAGTGTATGGAAAAAAGGTGCTAAATTGGAAGACCATGGCAGAAATTTCCAATTTTCTAGATGGAAGGAAGCGATAGATGAGTTGAACTTAGATGAGAAAGACTATCTGGGGGAGAAATCAACAGATGTAGAGCTACCATGGAATATGGTGGATATCGGTGTATCGGATAAATTCTATATAGATGAATTGAAAAAAGCGAAAGAACTAGCACTTACTCCAGATTGTCGTGATAACTGTATTGGCTGTGGAATGAAGGGAAGAATTAAAGAATGCGGAGAGTTGATCTCTGATAATTTAAAATAAGAATAATACAAAAACTCCTAAATGGACAAAGACTATTATAGTTGGTGTCTGCTTAGGAGTTTTTTTCTTTGAATTTGAGTTGTACAAAATTATTTTTTTAATAAAAAAATGATTATTTAGCAAAAATTAAGTATACTCTTAATGATTATTAAGTTTAATTTTGACATTTATTAATAAAATAAGGGGGGAGAAAATGAAACAATATCAAAAATTATTTATAGGTTTAACATTGCTATTGTTTGTTTCATGTAGCAGTTCTGGAGGGGGCAAAGACCAAGAGGTTTTGAAAAAAGAGGAAACATCTACAATTCCAGTAGTTGCAAAAAGTGGAGAAATAAAAACAAGCAATGGGAATATTACCATTGACGATGCAAATAAGGTAGCTATGACAGCAGAAAAAGGAAGTCAAGTTATTAATGGAAAAGATGGAACTCTTTCCGGAGTATTCACTATAGGAATGGAAGCAAGTGGGGTAAATAGTAAGAGTACGAACAATGGAAAGATAGTAGGAGGAAGTAGTGCAGATACTGCCAGATCAATAAATGTAAATTCTAATGGAGGTATAAAGCGAATAGGGATAAAAGCGTCTAATGGCGGGGAAACTATTAATAATGGAGAGATTTCAGGAGAGTTAAGTGAAGGAATTGTGGCTGATGGGAAAGGCAGTTCTGCGACTAATAACGGAAAGGTAAGCTTTACAGGAGTTAAATACACTGACGTTTATACTGAAGACGGAATAGAATATAATAAGACAGGAACTGAGGCAATAGGAATGAGAGCTTCAGATGGAGGCTCTGTTGTCAATGAGAAAGATGGTGTTATCTCTGGAAGTTTAAGTGAGGGGATGGGAGCTGAAGGAAAAGGAAGCATTGTTGTTAACTATGGAGAAATAAATTCCACAGGAGCTGAGTGGTCTAAAACTTATACTGATAAAGATGGTATAAAACATACAGAGTTAGGAACTGAGGCAAATGGAATGTATATCTCTACAGGAGCTACTGCAATTAATAAAGAAACTGGTATTATTAATTTAAATAGTGAAGAGGGAATAGGAATGTATGCTTATGATGTGATATATGATCAAAATTTGCAGCTCACTTTAACTAAAAGTATGATTGAAAATTATGGAAGTGTAAATATCAATGCTCAAAATGGAACTGGAATTAGAGCTTCAAAAGGAGCTGCTGCAATCAATGCAGAAGGTGCTTTCATTAATTTAAATAGTGGTGGCAGCAATGGGATGTATGCAGATGGTATGAAATCTACTTCAAATGAAAGTATAGTTGAAAATCATGGAACTATAAACATTAATGCTGAAAATGGAACTGGAATGAAGGCTTTAGATGGAGGTACTGCAATTAATGCAAAAGACGCTTTCATTAATTTAAACAGCTCAAACGGTATAGGAATGTATGCTACAGGAGATGGATCTACAATAGAAAATCGTGGGAAAATATATTTGTCTGGATCAGAATCAACTCCTGGTAGAGATGATCAAACTGCTGAAGAAATAGCAACAAGTGGTGAAATGATTAATGGAAAAGATACTAAAGGTAATATAGGTATGAAGATAGAAAATGGAGCTAGAATGATCAATAAAGGTAGTATAACATTCGGAGAATAAATAATTTAAATAAAGGGCTTAATCGCCCTTTTAATTTTAAGGGGAATTAAATCATGATAAAAAACAAACAAATTTTAATTTTTCTTAGTATTTTTATGATAACAAAATTTTTTTTATTGGCTGTTGTATTAGATTTTGATGCTTTTAATGGAAGTGGAAAATTCATAAATGCTAAAGGGGGAGTCATCAGTTCTTTCAGTGATAAACCATATGATGATGTAACAGGAAAAATATATGTATCTGGAGATTTTGGAGAGGATAATTATTTAAATGATATAAAAACTGATAAGATATTTTCTACTATAAGTTTTAACGGGAGTGTTATATCTGACTCACCTATATACAGTGCTGAAATAGGTAGTGATCCATCTACGAATGAGTTCTATTTTATATTAAATAGGAATAAATTTAATGGAGGAGTTATTGAAAATAATGAACTAGGCGAAATATTGGAAGCTGGGTATTTTGATGAAAATAATATATTGAAGAATAAATTTTATAACGATATAAAGAATTTTGATTCAAAAGAAAAATTAAATTTATCAATAGATGAAACTTTTGGAATAAATATTTATCCTGTAATAACTAAACAAACATTGAATACAATAGCTGATATTAATGTCTCAACAATAAACTCCATATCGACTATAGATGAATACTCACTTATAGGAGACATAAAAATGCTGGGGAGCTATAAATTTAACACTGTTAAATTTAAGAATGTAAATAATGTTAACGGCTATAAAACTGAAAGTAATATTATTTCATTTGGAGCAGAGACTAAGGTTCATTCTGATTTAAAAATGGGAACCATGTTTAACCTTATAGATTCAAGTACAGATATGGATAATTCTAAAGGATACAGAGAAGATTTCTATTATCAAGGTGGAATATATGCTGTTTATGATGTTGATTCAATTACTTATTCAACGCTGCTATCTGCTGGGGGATCATATACTGACATTTACCGGTATAATAACAGTTTATTAGGAAATTTTAAAAATAAATCTAATATGACGAATATTTTTTTAAGCTTAAATAATTCCATTTATAAAAAAATTAAATTTTGTAAATCGTCTGTATCGCCTAAAATAGAATTAAATTTTATAGGTTTGAACCAAGGAGAAATAAACGAAGGAGGAAATTATGGTTTAGAGATCGATAAAATAAATTCTTTGTCTATAGAACCTGGAATTGGTCTTAATGTTGAAAAAAACTTTGACATAACTCATGCTCTCCAATTAAATATAGGAGCAGAAGTTATGAACTATATAGAAAT
>DAOUPY010000085.1 GCA_030625925.1 Fusobacteriaceae bacterium
CTACTAAAATAGGGGTATCTTTTAAAAATACTGCCGCTATAAAGTTTATCTACCAGTTTTTTTGTCTCTATATCCCCGTAGAACAATATATATTCCCACTTAGAATAAGTAGTTTTTTCATCCAATACATATTTTTTTATCCCATCACCTGATATAAAATTTTTAAATAGATAGTTCTTTAATATTTCTTCCATAGAAAGATGTCTTTTCTCCCCAGTCATCCCTCCATACAACTTTAAAAGATTATAGGTATAATAATAAACCTTAAACTCATAACCCTTCTCTAATATGTTTTTTTTATTGAGATCTTGTTTTACGCTTCTCACTATCTTATCAATTTTCTTTTGAATTTTTTCTTTATTTTCATTATAAAATTTGGTGTCGTTAGATTCTTTTAGATAGATCAAATATACATATGCTTCCTGAACCTCTTCAAGAGTCAATTTAGATCTATTAATATAAGACAACTCCTCTTCCCTCTCGATTCCCCTTATTAAAATTTTCTTAGCATCATCAAGATATCCGTATTTTATAAATGTTATGGCTGTGTAAAGTACATCTTTTGTTTTGGATGTCTCCCTTAAACCTATGTTGGTATAGTAGTCGAATCCATTGGTAGATGTTTTCAGGTAGATCAAGAACCTCTCCATGATCTTTTGGGTTGTATTATCAACCCTTGAAGGTATCGGTTTCAACCATCCCTTCCAATACGTTTTTTCTAAAGATAATAACCTTTTAGAACTTTCAAAAGATAAAAAATCAGGTTCTGCTCCATATCTAATTTGAACTATATCTGATTTCTCCCTGTCCGATACCCTTACCTTACTAGACATTATCATCCTTTGGTCCTTATATTTTATAGAGTAGTCCTCTATTTTTTTTAATTTAACAACCTCTAAGTCACTGGCTGGAATTATATAGCCCTCCATTGAGTTTTTTAAATTCTTTATATAAATTTTTTCATTATATTTATAATAATCTTTTGTTTTTTTATATTCTATTATTCCATTACTATCTGACATATTAAAGAGATATAAAAATTCTAAGGTCTCACCTTTTTTTATTTCATAATTATTTATAATATAAAATGAATTTTTGTCTATCATAGAAGGAACATAAGTTGTTGTGATTTTCCCATATGGAAAAATTGCAACTGTTTCAAAAATATTAGTTCCAGGGATAAATCCTTTAGAAACTATATAGTCCGATAAAAGGTAATGCTCTCCTTTGTAATATACTCCAAGTTCTATACTATCAATATCTACTTTATTAGTTCCCATATCTCCATTAAGTCTAGTTACTTTGTTATATTTCTCATTGTATTTAAAACTTAACTCTCCATTGGAAGTTATGAATTCACTGCTCGAAAAAAGGAGGGTTTTTAAAACGAAAAAAAGTAATATAGTTTTTTTCATCTGTCCCCTCCTCTTTCACTTAATAATCTTTCTCTGGAGATATTAAAACACTTTTATATTCATCAAAATTTTGTAACAACACCTCTATTCCATTCACTACACAATTTAACGGATTTTCAGAAGGTTGAACCTCTAATTGGATACTCTCCGCTATCTTTTGATCTAAACCTCTAATTCCTGCTCCTCCACCAGTCAATATCACTCCCTTCCTTTTAATATCAGCTGATAGCTCCGGTGGTGTTTTTTCTAACACTAGCTTTATCTCTTCAACTATCTTCTTTATCAGAGGCATTATGGCCTCTTGTATCTCAAGTGAAGATATAGTCACGTTTTTAGGCAATCCATTTAAAATATTTCTCCCACTTATTTCATAAGTTATCTCTTCGTCCCCTGCCAATGCAGTGGCTATATTTACCTTTATATCTTCTGCTGTTTTCTCTCCTATAAGCAGGTCATGTCTCTGTCTTACATACTCTCCTATAGCCACATCAAATTTGTCCCCTGCAACCTTCAGTGACGATGTTCTTACTATCCCACCTAATGAAATTACTGCTATCTCAGTAGTTCCTCCACCTATGTCAACTATTAAACTTCCTTCAGGATCAAAAATATTCACTCCTACTCCAATGGCTGCTGCCATGGGTTCCTCTATTAAGTAGGCTTCCCTTGCTCCCGCTTCTAACGTTACATCTATTACTGCTCGTCTTTCTACTTGAGAAACTCCTGCCGGAACACAAATAACCACCCTTGGACTGCTCATAAAAGTTCTTTTGTGAACTCTTTTATAAAATTCACGGAGCATCTTTTCTGTTATTTCATAGTCTGCTATTACACCATTTTTTAATGGTCTGATAGCTTCGCAGCTATCAGGAGTTCTTCCTATCATTTTCTTTGCTCTTTCCCCTACAGCAATTATATCTTTTGTTCTTGTATTTATAGATACTACTGATGGTTCGTTTAGTACTACCCCTTTATTTTTCACACATACCAATGTATTTGCTGTCCCTAAGTCAATTCCTAAGTCCTCTGAAAAAATCCCGAATATATTTTTAGTTAATTTTAACATTTTCAACATCTGATCCTCCTACAATTCTATTATGTTTTGTATTTTTATTCCGTATTTTTTTAGATCATCTACAAATTTTGAGATTGGAAATCCCATGACATTATAAAATTCACCCTCTATCTTGTCAATTAATATCCCTGCCCCTACACCTTGTATTCCATAAGATCCTGCCTTATCCATTGGTTCTCCTGTTTCTATATACCAATTTATCTCCGATTCCGTTATCTTTTTAAATTTTACAATAGTCTTATCATAACTAGAAACAAAAATTCCCTTACTTTTATTTATCAAAGAGTAAGCCGTTATCACTTCATGAGTTCTTCCAGAAAGGCTGGTAAGTGTTGCAAAGGCTTCCTGACAATCCTTCGGTTTCCCCAAGATTTTATTATCTAAAATCACTACAGTATCTGCCGATAACACAAATTCATCAGGGTAGATCTTTGCTACTTCTACTCCTTTTTTTACCGCTATATCCATTACTTGTTCAACTAGATCCTCTTTGTCACTTATTTCTTCTATTTCAGAAGCGACTACTTCTATCTTTTTAATTCCAAAATTATTTAAAATTTCATATCTCCTGGGAGATTTAGAAGCTAATATCATTTTTACACCTCTTTTGTTTTAAATTTTAAGTGTAACTGTCCTTCAGTCACCTCATCTATTTTATCTTCCTTATTCTCTTTATTTTGTTTTTCTTCTTCTATTTTCTTTCCACCTGCTAGATCTATACCGCTGATATTCAATTGTTTTCCCATAGATGTTTTTTTATTTTTTTCCATCTTATTTTTCAACTCTAAAATTCTTTCTTGCCTTTGTTTTTCTCTTACTTTTTCAATTATAGCTTGTTTTTCCCTCTCAATTCTTTCTCGCTTTTCTTTTTCTAAAATTTGTTTTTTTATTTTATTTTCTTCTTTTATCAAACTTCTTATTTTTTTTCGTTTCTCACGATTTTCCTTCAGATAATATTTAAGTATTCCTCTGACCATATTTCCTATTATTTTTCCAAAGAGTATGAAAGAGGAAAAGAATAGTATTACCCCTGTAACTGCAATATTAATATTAACAGGCACCAAAAAATAAAATTTATAGAGGATCATAGTGATTAACATCCCTAAGTTTTTACGGACATAAAGATAAATAAATATATTTTTCTCTAGATCATCTTTTTCTAACTCAGTCACATTAAATAATAATTGAAGGTTACTCAAGCATACAAGTAAAATCAAGAAAAAATTAAGCCTCATTAAAAAGACTGTTTTTCTATTTAAATCTAATATAAAATCAGAAAAAACATTCAATATTAAGTATGGAATCAAAAGACTTTTAAAGCCTCCTAAGACCTCTTCTATACACTCATAAGTTCCGCTAAAATATAGTTTTTTTCCATCTGCAATATAAATATATATCAAGAATACTATTAAAATAATTTTTAATAAAATAAAAAATTTCCTCTTCTTATTCAAATCGACCATCCTATCTATCCAAAAATCGAACTTTTATTGTAATTTTATCACATGAGGTAGCAAAATACAAGTTTAGAACATCCAAATATCCAGTAAATACACCAGTAATATACATAATTATCCTACTTAAATTCATTTGGAGTTCAATAAGTTGAAAACCCACTTATATTTTGAATATCATATAAAAATTTATTACTTAGGTACCCATCTTCTAATTTTTCTTTTTCTATGGTATAGGTGTCTTCATCGTCATTCCACAACATATCAAAATATTGTTCTATGTCTACAGCTAATTTAGAATCTAAAGGAGCTACCACCCTTATATTGGTGTCCAGAGTATAATCTCTAATATTTCTTTTGGTTAAATTTGCTGATCCTCCATTTATTATCACCTCATCAAAAGTTTTTATAACTATCAACTTAGTGTGATATTGTTCTCCTGAAGACCTATACCATCTCACCTCTATCCTACCTTTACTTTTATCTATTAATTTTTTGGCTGTCACCCTATTGGGTATCCCTGTTTTCTTCATCCCAAATGCCTCATTATTTTCATCTAATATTAATCTTACTCTGACACCTCTTTTGGCTGCAGCAACTAGTTTTTTCACAATCACTGTATCACCCAGGTAAAACATACCTATGTAAATTTCATCTCCATTTTGACTGTCGTCTATATCACTGTCTAAAGCTTTGCCTATCTTCCCCTCGGTGAGTAACTGTATCTTATATTCCCCTTCATTAGCAAATTCAACTGCAGGCAGTTTCATTTCAATTGCCGATAATTCTCCTACAGCTTTTTCCGATTCTACCACTGAATTTATTATCCCTCCATGAAATTTAAAACCTATATTTGAATGATATCCACTGGCACTGTGCGGGTTAGCCGAAGTTATCAAAGCTTCTTTTTCAGTAACCAATACCTTTCTATGGTTCCCCTTTAAGTTGATCAATTTCAAATATGATCTTATAGTTACTTTAGGAGCTTCCGGGCTAAATGGGTTTGGCAGCCATCCATGTTCTCCTGTTCCAAACCAACTAAAAAAATATTTCCAAAATGTAGAATAAAATCTATTTGCTCCATTGGTTTCTGTAAGATCGGTTAAAATGACTGTAATTCCATTTTTTTCTAACTCCTCCAGCTCCTTTGTGTTATAAACACCATAAAAAGTATTTATTTCGTCCGTTATAAAATATATTTTTATGTCTTTATCTTCCCTTTTTTTCTTTATCAAAGCTTTTTTTACCCCTGAAGATACTTTGGGAAAATTAAATTCACTGGCATTATATAAATTATTAAACAAAAATACATCCATAACTATAAATTCTTCAGCATTCTCTATTATTTTTTCCATCTGATTAAATATTCTATGTTCTGTATAAATAATATCGTTTTTTTTATAGGTTAAGTCATAATAAAATTCCACGTTATCTGTCTGATACGTCTGGCTTTCCATAGATATATTTGGCGGGAGGCTGCTGCATCCGCAGAGAATTAAGAGAGATAAAATTATAATTCTTTTCATTTTTTTGCCCTCCTGT
Source organism: Fusobacteriaceae bacterium (assembly GCA_030625925.1). GTDB lineage: Bacteria > Fusobacteriota > Fusobacteriia > Fusobacteriales > Fusobacteriaceae > Psychrilyobacter. The sequence goes on from DAOUPY010000085.1 coordinate 5,487, forward strand.
TTAACCATGTCAAAAGATCACTATAGACCTCCTGTCTGTTTACCTCATTTAACATCTCATGACGTCCTTTTGCATACAATTTCAATGTAAGGTCTCTATATCCAATTTTTTTATAAAATTCATATAATTTTTTCGTATCATACCCATAGCCTCCCACAGGATCATCTGAACCAGAAAATATATAGACAGGAGTTTTTATATAATTTTTCCTGTCTCCTATTTTCAACGTTTCTTTTATGAGATAAAATAAACCTTGAAAATAACTTGTATAGGGAACAGATCCACAGAGGTTATCATTTTCATATTCTTCCACCCTTGCTTTATCTCTAGACAACCATCTAAACTTCTGATTCCCTGAAAACTTCAAATTATTCCTGCCAAATAATAATTTATTTAATATAAGACTTCTTTTATTTCCAAATAATAACAGCAATTTAGATAAAAAATACCCAAATTTTATTAAAATCCTAGACGGTCTTGCAGATCCTGATAGGATAATTCCATCACTCTTTACCCCTCTTTCCAGTAAAATTTGAGCCATAAAAGATCCCATACTATGCCCTAATACGAATAGAGGTCTATCATCTCTAACTTTTTCAATAGAATCCGTAATTTCTTCCAAGGAACTTTTAAACTCGTCTTTTACCAGTCCCAATTCATCCAATCTTTTTATATTATTTCCATGCCCCACATGGTCTATCATGGCCACCCTGTATCCATTATTGTTTAAATAATCAGCCACCCCTTCATACCTTTTTGAATATTCTCCCATACCATGAATTATAAATACTGTCCCCTTTATATGCACAGCTGTAGGAGGTTTCCATAATCTAATCTGTCTTTCCATCTGCAGTCCCTCCCATCTTCTATCGTTAACTTAATTATATTGTAATTTTGAGTTTTTTCCTAATTTGTATCATGTTTTATCGATTTCTTTAAAACATTTATCGGTAACAGCAATGGTTATGATTATTTTCGTAGCAGTTTTTGGATTTGGAAATATAGCCAATAATTTTATAATTTCTTAGATAATAAAAAAAATGAAACCTATCTCTAGATCTCATTTTTTGTTTAATTTTTTCCTACATATGTTTTATCAACGACAGTGCTTCTTCCCTAGTTGCAAGGTTATTTCTAAATATTCCCCTTACTCCAGATGTGATTGTCTTTGATCCTGGTTTTTGTATTCCCCTCATAGTCATACACATATGTTCTGCTTCTATTACAACCAACACACCCTTTGC
>DAOUPY010000174.1 GCA_030625925.1 Fusobacteriaceae bacterium
TAATGAAACTTGAATTGGGTAATTTTTATGTAAAAGATGTTAAGTTTGGGGATACTACAGCTTATGCAAATGGTATTCTTACAATTAACAAAGATGAAGCCTTGGCTTATGTTATGGAAGATGAGCATATTACTGAAGCAGACATTGTTATCGCTAGACCTGGAGAGAACAAAAGGATCGTTCCTGTAAAGGATGCTGTAGAACCTAGATGTAAAATCAATGGAAATCCAGTATTTCCAGGTGTAACTGGTGGGATGACTCCAGCAGGAAACGGAAGAACACATGCACTAAAAAATACCAGTGTATTAGCAGTAGGAAAGCACTGGGGAAGTTTCGGAGATGGAATGATAGATATGAGTGGAAAGGGAGCGGAATTAACTTACTTCTCAAGAAATATCAATATTTGTCTTGTAGCTGATACTGATGAAGAATTTGAAAGATTTGAGCAGCAAAAGAAAAATAAAGCTCTTAGATGGGGAGCTATGAGACTTTCTGAATATTTAGGTAATGCAGTAAAGGAATTAGAACCTGAAGAGATGGAAACACTTGAATTAGAGCCAATCATCAAAAGAGATGAAAAAACAAAAGAACTTCCAGCAGTTATATATGTAATGCAGACACAATCACAAATGGAAGAAGCTGGATACAATGGCTTGTTATACGGATGGGATACTAATAGAATGGTTCCTACTTTCATGAATCCAAATGAAATTTTAGACGGAGCAATCATCAGTGGTTCATTCATGCCTTGTTCATCTAAATGGTCTACATATGACATGCAAAATTGTCCTACAATCAAAGAGTTATACAAAGAACACGGAAAGACAATCAACTTCTTAGGAGTTATCATGTCTAACTTAAATGTAGCAATGGAACAAAAAGAAAGAGCGGCAGCTTTTGTAGCTCAAATGGCTAAGTCATTGGGAGCAGATGGGGCTATCTTATCAGAAGAAGGATACGGAAATCCAGATGCTGACTTTATTGTATGTTTTGATGCTTTAGAAGATGTAGGAGTTAAAACAGTAGGAATCACCAATGAGTGTACTGGTAGAGATGGTCAATCACAGCCATTAGTTGTACTTAGTGAAAAAGCCAATGCAATCGTTTCTTGTGGAAATGTATCACAATTAGTGGACTTACCAGCAATGGATATAGTAATAGGTGAATTAGCAGCATTAGGTAGAGATGGTTTAGCTGGTGGGTGGGAAGGCGACGAAAAATTAGGTCCTTCAGTTAGAGAAGATGGTTCAGTTATTTTAGAAAATAACTCAATGTTCTGTGGAGATCAAGTACTTGGATGGTCTCAAAAAACAATGAAAGAATTTTAAGGAGGATTAATCAGTATGAAAAAAGCAATTTTATATATAAATCAATTTTTCGCTGGAATTGGTGGGGAAGATAAAGCCGATCATGCTCCAGAAATTAAAGAAGGATTAGTAGGACCTTCACTTGCATTAGATGCAGCATTAAAAAATGCAGAAGTAACTCATACAGTTGTTTGTGGGGATAACTTCATGGGTTCTAATCAAGATGAAGCAGTAGAAAGAATTTTAGAATTTTTAGAAGGTAAAGAATTTGATATTTTCTTCGCAGGACCTTCGTTTCAAGCAGGAAGATATGGGAATGCTTGTGGGGTAATTTGTAAAGCTGTGAAAGAAAAATTTGGAGTTCCTGTAATTTCATCTATGCATGTGGAAAATCCCGGAGTAAACATGTTTAAAAAAGAAGTTGTTATTTTCCCAGGTGGTAGAAGTGCCGCTGCAATGAGAAAAGACACTAAGAAAATGGCTGCCTATGCAGACAAAGTTTTAGCTGGAGAAAAAATTGGTACAGCTGAAGAGGAAGGATTCTACACAAGAGGAATCAGACATCAAGTAATTGATTTCACAATGGAACCAGCAGCAGTTAGAGGAGTGAAGATGCTTCTTAAGAAATTAGCTGGAGAGGAATATGTAACTGAGTTACCTATTCCAAAAAGTGATAGAGTAGAAATAGCTCCAGCTATTAAAGACTTATCAACTTCTAAAATAGCAATAGTTACTACAGGTGGAATAGTACCGGCAGCTAACCCTGACAGAATCCAATCTGCATCTGCTACAAGATGGGGAATGTATGATGTAAGTGAGATGCCAAGATTAGAGGGTGGAGTATTCAAAACTATACATGCAGGTTATGATCCGGCAGCAGCTGACGCAGACCCTAACGTATGTGTACCTTTAGATGCATTAAGAGCATACGAAACTGAGGGGAAAATTGGAAGTTTAGATACACATTTCTATACTACAGTTGGAACAGGAACTACCGAAGCAGAGGCATCTAGAATGGCTGAAGAAATGGTACCATTCTTAAAAGAACACAATGTTGACGCCGTTATCATGACTTCTACATGAGGTACTTGTACTCGTTGTGGAACAACGATGGTAAAAGAAATAGAAAAAGCTGGTTTCCCAATTGTACAAATGGCAAACTTAGTACCGGTTGCGAAAACAGTAGGTGCCAATAAGATAGTTCCTACAATTTCAATTCCTTATCCATTAGGAGATCCAAATACTTCTAAGGAAGAGCAATGGAAATTAAGATATCATAGAGTAGGAGTTGCATTAGACGCACTTGCTACTGATATTGAAGATCAGACTGTATTTGAAGTTAAATTTTAATAAATTGTTAAATATTAAAAATCCTAGAAAAATTTCTAGGATTTTTAATAAAAAATAGTGTGAATTTTTTATTTACAGAGGAGGAACGATGAATTTAGAAGCAAATAAAAGAAAAAAACCTAACGAAAACGTTTTTATTGGGTCTCTAATTTTAGTAGTATTTATTTTAGCATGGGGGTTTTTAGCACCTGACACTTTTAAAGAAACAGGAGCTGTCGCATTTTCATCCGTAACAAAAAACTTTGGTTGGTTATACATGATATCAATGACTTCTTTCGTTATTTTTTCAGTATTCTTATTTTTTAGTAAATTTGGAAATATTGTTTTAGGAAAAGATGGGGAAAAACCTGAATACAGTTTCTTAAGCTGGTTTTCTATGCTGTTTAGTGCTGGTATGGGAATCGGACTGGTATTTTATGGTGTAGCAGAACCTTTGTCTCACTACACAAATCCTATTTCTGGGGTGGCTCCACTAAGTCCAGAAGCAGCTTCGTTCGCTATGCAGAAAAGTTTCTTACATTGGGGATTACATCCATGGGCAGGATACTGTATTATTGCATTAGGCTTAGCATATATGCAATTTAGAAAAGATAAGCCTGGTCTTATTAGTTCAATTTTTATTCCATTAATTGGAGAGGAAAAAGCAAAAGGTAAATTGGGAAATTTCATAGACATTTTAGCAGTCTTTGCAACAGTTGCAGGAGTTGCTACATCATTAGGTTTAGGAGCATACCAAATAAACAGTGGGCTAAATTTATTATTTGGTATCCCCGAGAATACATTCGTAATATTTATAATTGTAGTTGTCGTAACTATTGGTTTCATGATATCAGCGGTTAGTGGTCTAGACAAAGGTATTAAGATTTTATCAAATACCAATGTTATATTATGTGCAGCTTTAATGGTTTTAACATTTATAATAGGTCCAAAACTTTTAATTTTAAATACTCTTACTGAAGGTCTTGGAACTTATATAAATAGTTTCTTTAGTCAAAGTTTCACATTAAGTGCTTTTTCTCCAAAGGAAAACTCTTGGTATGGTGGATGGACATTATTCTACTGGGCATGGTGGGTAGCATGGGCTCCATTCGTTGGAATCTTTATTGCTAGAATCTCTAGAGGAAGAACAATTAGACAATTTGTTGGGGGAGTATTATTAGCTCCGACATTAGCTTCATTCGTTTGGTTCTCAGTCTTTGGTGCTACAGGAATTGCATCTGGGATCGTAGACTTCCAAACTCCTACAGCTTTATTCCTAGTTATGCAAACATTTGGAGGAGTAGGAACACTTATCTCAATGCTAACGGTAATCTTACTTTGTACTTTCTTCGTTACATCCGCTGACTCTGCTACATTTGTTTTAGGAATGTTAACGAGCCAAGGTAATCTAAATCCAAGTACTAAGAGAAAAGTTGTTTGGGGAATTATTCAGTCTGCCATGGCTTTAGCTCTTATTATTTCTGGTGGAACGAACGGATTAGGGATGCTTCAAACTATATCTATTGTTGCAGCTTTCCCATTTGTTTTCGTTATAATTTTCTCTATGATTTCATTATATAAATCGTTACAAACAGATGGAGACGAAATTACAGCTCCTTCTGAAAAAGAGACTGAAGAAGAAGCAATAGTGGAACCTGTTATAGATCCTGCTATATAATAATAAATTAAAATTAACCTCTCAATTAATAGGACATTGCCTATTAATTGAGAGATGAAGCATCTTTTTAAAAATAAACAACATAAAGAAATCTATTTTATTCATTCGGGTCAAGGTTTCATTGTACAAGCCCTAAATTTCAAAATGTATTAAAGCAACTGGAATAAAATAATGAATAGTCTAGAAAAGGTAAATCCTTAGAATTAAAAAATAATTAAAAAATAATTAAAAAAAATAATTAAAAAAAACATTGATATAATATTAAAAATGGAATAGAATGAACAAAATGAAATAGAATGAACAGGAGGATAAGATGTCAAAAATATACGACCTTATAATAATCGGAGCAGGACCAGCAGGACTATCGGCAGCTCTATATGCAGGAAGATCAAAATTATCTACATTGGTACTAGAAAA
>DAOUPY010000374.1 GCA_030625925.1 Fusobacteriaceae bacterium
CCCAAATATTGCCAAACCTAAAGTGGCTATGATCAAGATCCATCCTCTGACTTTGATAAACGAATCTATAGATCTATTTCCTATTTTTTCCTCTATCTCTGAATTTTGTTTATATAAACTTTGATTTTTTATTTTCATAACTTTCCTCCTAAAAATACACCCTAAACAATGTATTTTAACATTATACCTTATAAAAAAGTAGAATAAAACAAAAAAAAAAGTGCTATATTTAATTATGAATAAAAAAAATTAAAAAATTGGAGGGTTTTATGAAATCAGATAATATTCGAAAAGCTAAAAAAGAGGACAGAGTTGTAGACCTTATAATGAGTGCAGCAGGGGAGATCTTTCTTCCTATGGATCCATCATTTACAGGGGACAAGGCAAGAGATGTATGTCAATTTTTATTTGAAAACAAACATAATAAATTAAGTTTTGAAAATTGTTTTGTCTATGAAAAGAACAAGGTTATTATGGGAATGATAATTATATATGATCAAAACTTAGAGATGAGTTTGGGAATCCATCAAAGATCTCTATTGTTAAAAAAATACAATGTTAACGCAGCTATTCCTATTGAAGGAGTTAAAAACTCCTATTATATAGACAGTATTGCTGTAGGAGATAGATACCAGGGACAGGGAATAGGAAAATCTCTCCTGCAATTCGTTATTGATGAATTTGATTATTGCAGTTTGATTGTGGATGTCGAAAAAAGATCAGCAAGATTCTTATATGAAAAAATGGGATTTAAGGTTTTAAATAGTATTAATCTATTTGGAAATTGTTATCATCAGATGAGAACAGAATAGTAAACATAAAAAAACCAGCTGTTAACAGCTGGTTTGAATTTTTATTGGTGGCGGGAGCAAGATTTGAACTTACGACCTTCGGGTTATGAGCCCGACGAGCTACCAGGCTGCTCTATCCCGCGGCATGGGTTTTGTTTTTAAATTTTGTTTTTTAAAATTGGTGGCGGGAGCAAGATTTGAACTTACGACCTTCGGGTTATGAGCCCGACGAGCTACCAGACTGCTCTATCCCGCGTCATGGATTTTGTTTTTAAAAGTCTTTGGAGCGGGAAACCAGGTTCGAACTGGCGACATTCAGCTTGGAAGGCTGACGCTCTACCAACTGAGCTATTCCCGCACTTTCAAAGACAAAGACAGTATACATCGAATAATAAAAAATGTCAACTTTTTCTACAATTAATTTCTGTGTAAAAAAAATAGAGTGGAATTTTTATCTTGTGGGCCCTTAATCATTATTTTTTCTTTCTTTGTTTGACAACAATAAAGTTATGGATGTATAATATCATCGTGAATTTAAGTTGAATTTAGTTGTTAATTAATTAAAAACCATATTTAAATAAAAATTTTAGTTGTTCAATTCATATATAATAATAAAATTATTTTTAGGAGGTTAAAAAATGGAACATGTATTCAATCCAAAGCTATTCACTTTATTTAAAGGAGGTCTAGATAAAAGGCAGATCACTTCCGATATATTAGCTGGAATTGTTGTTGCCATTGTGGCCTTACCTCTTGCTATTGCCTTTGCTGTGGCTTCAGGAGTTTCTCCGGAAAGAGGTATCATCACATCAATTATTGCAGGATTTATTATTTCATTGTTAGGAGGAAGCCGAGTTCAAATAGGAGGCCCTACTGGAGCTTTTATCGTTATTGTTTACGGTGTTATAGAAACATATGGCATTGATGGGTTAATTATTTCTACTATAATGGCTGGACTCCTCCTTATCCTTTTTGGTTTATTTAAATTAGGAAATTTGTTAAAATATTTCCCCCATTCTTTAATTACAGGGTTTACCAGTGGTATCGCCCTGGTAATTTTTTCGACCCAGATAAAAGATGCCTTTGGTTTAACAATTTCCCAAGTTCCATCTGAATTTATTGAAAAATGGAAAATGTATCTTTTAAATATAGATGAAATTAATTTTACAGCTTTATTCCTTTCAATAATAACTATTCTTATAGCTGTATTTTCAAAGAAAATAACTACTAAAATTCCAGGATCTTTTATTGCAATTATTATTATTACCTTTGCAGTTCAAGTATTCAGCCTTCCTGTAACTACTATAGAATCATCTTTTGGGGAGATACCCAATCATTTTAATTTTTCACTGCCCTCATTTAGCTGCAGTGACCTATTAATCTATATAGGCCCCGCTATGACCATTGCTCTATTAGGAAGTATAGAATCTCTACTTTCAGCGGTGGTCTCTGACAGTATGATAAAAGGAAACCACAGATCTAATACAGAGCTTATCGCACAGGGTTTAGCCAACGTAGTTACTCCTTTTTTTGGTGGAATTCCAGCGACAGGTGCCATCGCAAGAACAGCTACCAATGTAAATATTGGTGGTCGGACTCCTATCTCAGGGATGGTGCACTCTATAACATTACTCCTAATTATGCTTTTATTCGGTAGATGGGCAAAATTAATTCCCATGTCCTGTCTTGCTGGTATTTTAATTGTTGTGGCTTTTAATATGAGTGAATGGCGATCTTTTAGATCTATAATGAAGGGGTCAATATTTGATATAATTATCTTATTATCCACTTTTTTACTGACTGTATTAACTGATCTAACAATAGCTATTGGAGTTGGTATTGCTTTATCTACTATTTTTCGTTTCAACAGATTTAAAAAATAGTTTTTTTATGA
>DAOUPY010000123.1 GCA_030625925.1 Fusobacteriaceae bacterium
CTATGATCTCTGTGTCTCCACAAGCTAATCCTTCTCCTAATTTATGCTCAGTTGCCCACTCTTCAGTTGCATTTTCATCATAAGCTACAAATTTATCTTTTCCTGCCTTACATACTGGACAGACCTCAACGTTAGCATCTAATATTTCCCCACATACTGTACATCTCATTTTTGTCATCTTTAACCACTCCTTATTTATTTGAATTTGTTTTATTTGTTTAACTTTGTCTTTGTTACAATTTTGTTTCGATTACAAAAGCATAATAACCTATTTTCATGACTGTGTCAAGGATTTTTTACAAATATTTTTAAAGATAAATTATAAATTTATTTATCTATTGTGATATACTATATAATCTAAATATAATTATAAAAAGGAAGTACTTATGAAAACATATGAATATATAGTTGTAGGTGGAGGTCCCGCCGGTATATTTTCTGCAATATATGCAGGAAGTTACGGGATAAAAACTGCAATTTTAGAAAAAAAGAATAGGATGGGTAAAAAAATATTGATAGCCGGTTCAGGACAGTGTAATATCACCCATACTGGAGAGGTTAAAGAATTTTTAACTAAATACGGAGACCACGGTAAATTTTTGCGAACAGCAATTTACAAGTACTCCCCCAAGGACTTACAGGATTTCTTCAAAGATCATGGATTGGAGTTAGTCCCAAGAGAAGACGGAAAGATATTCCCTATAAGTAAACGATCTACAGATGTAGTAGAACTACTCTATACCCTGTGTAAAAAATATAATGTTGATATTATAGAAAACTGTGAGGTATTATCTATAACTCACAAGGATGACTTCACCTTAAATACCTGTTTAGGAGAGTTCACTTCTAAAAACATTTTACTTTCCACCGGGGGGATAACATTTCCCCAGACAGGCAGCGATGGTCAGGGGTACAGGTTTGCCAAAACTTTAGGACACAAGATAGTGGAACCAAAACCGTGTCTTACCCCTATATATATAAGGGATTACCCATTTACTGAATTAGCTGGAATTTCTTTCAAAGATATTTCTATCAGCGTTTTTGACGGGGATAAAAAAATCAATACCTCCAAGGGGGATATCCTTTTTACCCATAAAAACCTAAGCGGTCCAGGGATTCTAGATAACTCCAGGTATATGAAAAAAGGAAATAAGATTTCATTTAATTTTATAGACCTGACCCTGGAAAATTTCAAGGAAGATTTCATTGAATATACCAATGCTCACGGTAAAAACTTGACTAAAACTTTCTTGAATACCTATAACCTCCCTGAAAGGTTTATTAAAAACATGCTTTTTGAGGCTGAAATATGCGAATGTATAAAGATATCCAGTCTAAATAAAAAAATGAGAGATGATCTTGGGAAACTCCTTACTGAGTATTCATATGAGATCACTAAATTAGGCGGTATAGATGTAGGTATGGCTACCAATGGCGGTACAGATTTAAAGGAAATAAATTCTAAAACTATGGAATCTAAGTTAGTTAAGGGACTTTATTTTGCAGGTGAGGTTATGGATATCGATGGCGATACCGGGGGATACAATATTCAGGCAGCAATATCAACTGGGATCCTGGCAGCAAGATCTATAGCAAAGAATAAATAGTAGAATAACTTAACAGTAAGTAAAGTAAAAGGATAAAAACTGAATCGTATATGTTGTAAATACAGAGAATAAGGAAATATAATTGAAATATAGATTAAAAAGTAGATACAAATAAAATACTTTGACACAGATTGCACAAATCAAAAAGAATTAACACGGATAATTTGAAATATTTAGACACTGACTTAAAAACAATTCTGAAAAAGAAGACACTTTACGACTAGAATAAAATAATAAATTTTTATTTTGTCAGAATTTAGTCAGCGTCAAAAATAAATCTATGAAAATTAGATTCAAAATTGTAAAAAGAAATTTAGGAGGAATATTTAAAGATGAAATTAGAAAAGATTAAAGAATTTAAAAAATTTGCCAGCGAGGTAATATTAAAAGTTTTGGTGAAGATGGATAAAGATTATCAAAACTACCAAAATTTAGATGATTATGATGGGATGCAGAAAATTAAATTGGAGTTTATTCCTAAATATGAAAAACTATACCTTGAATTCTCCAACGACATCTCAGAAAATCTAGGTGATTTGGATGATAAAAAAATAGAATCTTTGATGACTATTGTCAATGACATAATGAAGGTTCACAATATAAATATCGACTATATCTTAGATGAGATGGAAAAAAGGGAAACATTAAAGGGAAAATCTGGTGCTGAAGCTGTAGAAAAATTATTCAAATACCAAATCAAAGAATTGGAATTAAAAATGGAAAAATTATTAGAACAAGCCAATATCATCTTAGATAGGGAGGCAAAATTAGAAGCCAGCCTAAGAGATGCCATCCAAGAAGATGCAGAAATGGAATTTCTGGATCAACTGGTTGTTGTCAGAAGTAAATGGAGTGTTTTGGAGAAAAAAACCATTCAATGTCAGACAGCATTAGACGGATTAAAGGAATCTCTGGTTAAAAAATGGACCTGCGATATCTATGGGACTATCTCACAGGAAGAACTGAAAAAAGTTTTTAGTAGTGAGATGAAAAATAAATAGAATTTAAATTTTAAAAAAAATGAAATTCTTAGTCACAAATAACACGAATTCAAAACACTTTATTTTAAATATAATTTTAAAGAAAATAAGAATTACATGTTAATATTATTGTAGGCTTTGTGAGTCCAAAACATCAATTATTAATTGAGTTACCCTAGATATTGCACAAGTCAAATTACTATGTTAAAATGGAGGTATATTTCGATATGAGTACAGCAACTAAAATAGCGATAAATGTGGTGGTCATTTTAATCATCATCTTTTTTGTGATGAAAAGAAGAGCCAATAACGTAAAAAACGCAACTACAATACAAAAGGAGGCAACAATCGTGTCAAACACAAACTTAATTGCAAAGATCAAAACTAACAAGGGAGATATCAACATAAAGTTATTCCCAAATGAAACACCATTTACAGTACTTAACTTCGTAAACTTATCTAAAAAAGGGTACTATAACAACTTAAAATTCCATAGAGTCCTTGCAGACTTTATGATTCAAGGTGGATGCCCACAAGGTACAGGAATGGGTGGCCCTGGATATAATTTCAAAGATGAATTCGTAAAAGAATTAGTATTTGACAAACCTGGAATCTTAGCTATGGCTAACTCTGGTCCAAGTACAAATGGTTCTCAATTTTTCATCACTCATACAGAGACTTCTTGGTTAAACCATAAGCATACTATCTTCGGAGAAGTTGTAGCTTCTGAAGATCAAGATATGGTTAACAAGATCGCTCAAAATGACATCATCGAAACTATTGAAATCACTGGAGATGTAGATGCATTTTTAGAGGCAAACAAAGAACTATTAGCTGAATTAAACAAAGAATTAGCTAAAGATTTTCCTAATTTAAAATAATTCTAAAATTCGGAGGTATGCACATGAAAAAAATATCACTTATCTTAACACTCCTCCTACTTCTAGTTTTAGGAGGCTGCTCATCTATCAAAAGAGCCATGAAAGCCGGAGAGGTAGCGAAAATAAACAACGTTAAGGCAACAATAGTTACTACTCAGGGAGATATCAACTTTTATCTCTATCCAGAAGCTGCTCCTGTTACAATCGCAAACTTTATAAACCTATCTAAGAGAGGGTTTTATGATGATCTAAAATTCCACAGAGTTGTAGATAACTTTATGGCTCAGGGAGGAGATCCTTTAGAAACAGGTCTGGGTGGCCCTGGATATCAAATTGAGGATGAATTTACAGAGTGGTTAGATTTCTATCAGACAGGTATGCTGGCCATGGCAAATGCAGGACCTAATACTGGTGGTTCTCAATTTTTCATGACAATGTATGCCGCTGACTGGTTGAATCAAAAACACACGGTATTCGGTGAAGTTATTTCTGATTCTGATCTGGCTGTTATCAGGAAACTGGAGGTTGGAGACAAAATCAAGGAGATCAGGTTTGAAGGAGATATAGATTTCTTCCTGGCACTTGAAAAAGACAGAATTGATTTTTGGAACGAAACTTTAGACAGAAACTATCCAGATTTAAAAAAATATCCGGTAAAAGATATTACTGATCCAGTTTTTGCTGAAACTTATGCTAACTACAAGGATGAATTACAAAGAATTCAAGAAAAAAAATTAAAGACTGCTAAACCTTATGATCCAAAATTTATTCCAGCTTGGATAAGATATATAGATAATAAGTATACTGCAGCCACAAAGAAAAATGAAGTTTCTTCTAGTGAAAAACTAGAAGAACGTAATGAAGATAATCTTTCTGTTATAGCTACTTCTGTAACTGCCAGTAAATCTGAAAATGCAGCTAGTGAAGATGCATCTGTAGAAACTTCAACAATTCCTACAGATACAAGTGATTCTAGTATTAAAGACAAATTTGAAAATTCAGAAGTAAAGTAATATAGTATATGTAAAAAAAGGAAAAGAACTCTCAATTAAGAGAGTTCTTTTCCTTTTTTACTATCTATTCATCATATCTATAAAATATTTGTGTGTTTCAAGATTATCTGTCAATTCAGGATGATAAGATGTTGCCAATAGATTGTTTTCCCTGGCTGCCACTATTTTCCCATCGACCTCTCCTAATATTTCCACATCTTTCCCCACGCTTTCTATATAGGGGGCCCTTATGAACACCATGGGAATTTTATTTTCTATCCCCTTAAAAACGCCGTCAATCTTAAAACTTCCCAGCTGTCTTCCATAACCATTTCTTCTTACCACAATATCCATAAGGGATAAATGGGTCGTTTTGTCGTTGGCTATCTCTCTCGCCAGTAAAATCATCCCGGCACAGGTCCCCCAAACAGGGAGGCCATCTCTAATTTTTTGAATCAAAATTTCTTTTATCTTAAAATCTACCAAGAGTTTTCCTATGGCAGTACTCTCTCCTCCAGGAAGAATGAGGCTATCTATAGAATTTAAATCTTCAACTTTTCTAATCTCAACCCCTATATGTCCAAGAGATCGTATAATCTCTATATGTTCTCGAAAAGCCCCCTGGAGTGCCAAAACTCCTATATGTTTCATCTTAACTTGTTCCATCTTAGTACCCTCTATTAGCCATTAATTGATTATTATCTATAGAATAAACATTGATCCCTACCATGGCTTCCCCAAGGTTTGTAGAAATTTCAGCTAAAATTTTAGGATCATTGTAATGAGTTACAGCCTTAACTACAGCGGCAGCTCTTTTTCTAGGGTCACCAGATTTGAATATTCCTGATCCTACAAATACTCCGTCACAACCAAGCTGCATCATCATGGCTGCATCAGCTGGTGTAGCTACACCGCCGGCGGCAAAGTTTACAACTGGAAGTTTACCATTTTCATGGATATATTCTACTAGATCTATCGGTGCTCCCAGCTCCTTGGCTGCATTGTAAAGCTCATCTTTTGAAAGCCCTTGAACTCTGCTTATCTCATTGTTCATCATCCTCATATGTCTTACAGCTTCTATTACATCTCCCGTTCCAGGTTCCCCTTTGGT
>DAOUPY010000349.1 GCA_030625925.1 Fusobacteriaceae bacterium
AGCAGCTATGTTTGAACCGCACCAGCATACAAAAACTCCAATTTTTCGCAACCTTATACCTCCTTGCAAGATAATAACCTATATTTATTTACTGTATTTTCGAAGTGCACTTACAATAGCCTGTTGTGGCATTTTTTCATCTGTCATCAACTGACCTATATTTTGAACTTTCAGTCTATTATTTCCTTTTTGTCTCAAACTGATAAGACGTATAGCTTCCATGAGGCTAGCTAGGTCAACATCCCTTGGACAACGAGCTGCACAAGTAAAACATGATGCACAACTCCAAATTGTTTTACTTTCGATAACCTTGTCAAATTGTCCCAATTGTAAATGTCTCATTATTTGATGGGGGAGTATATCCATCTCTGTAATTGCTGGGCAGCCTGCTGTACATTTCCCACATTGCATACAGTCATTGATCATCTCATTACTTATTTTTTTAATTTGTAAGATCTCTTTTTCATATTTATCGGGAATATGTTTTGTTCTAATCATTTTCAGCCTCCTAATAAAGATAATTATTTCACATTCAAAGATTCAGCTAACAACTCTGTAAAATACACAACCGATATATTATTTTTTTTAGCCTGGTGACTATTTCCCAAATTATATTTACATAGAGGACATGCAGTTACAATTTCTTCAACCCCGTTTATCACAGCAGATCTTATGATATTATTTGTCATCTCCTCTGTGATAGATTTATTTTCAGTCACAAGATACCCTCCGCAGCACTCTGTCCTGTATGGATATTTTATAGGCTTACCACCTAAAGCTTCTATAAAGTTTTCCATGATAACAGGATTTTCTGAATCATCAAATTTCATATCTTTTTCCGGCCTGAGGAGGAGACACCCATAATAAGCTCCTATTTTACGACCGTTTAGAGACTTTTTAATTTTTTTGGATAATTGTTCAAACCCAAAATCATCTCTCATCATCTCTAAAAAATGAATGACCTCTCCTTCTCCCTTGTAGTCATTTTCAAGCTGAAGATAATTGTTAACCTTCTCTCTAACTTCCACTTTCTTTTTCATATCTTCGTTGACCCTTTTAATGACGTGGTGACAGGCAGAACAAAGAGTCACAAGTTTTTCATTCCTATCCTTGGCAGCTGCAAGACTTCTAACAGAGGACAATTTGGTAACAATCTCATCCTCTCCCATGGGATATACTGCACCGCAGCACTGCCAGTCTTTTTGTTCTATCAATTCAATCCCCAATTCATTAGCTGAATCTAGAGCAAACTTTTCAAGTTCCTGTGCTTTTGTTTTCAAAGTACATCCTGGATAATAACTATATTTCATTTATTCAATCTGCCCCTTAAGATATAAAAGGTACAGACCTTCACCCCCTTTTTTAATTCCAAACATAATATTGTTATTTTTTTAACAATATTGGTTGTAAAAAAAATTGATAATAATATCAATTTTGATTTTAAAATGATCTAGCATTAACATATAAGCATTCTAAAATATAAGAATAAATTTTAAAAAATACTATAAAAACATATCTAATAGTATATATAGCTCAAAAAAAACTAAAAATCAACTAAAAAAAATAAAAAAATATATAATGGACTAAAGTTTTATTTTTTATGTATTTTTTGAATAATTGAATTAGATACGGAAATAAATCACGCCCCATGAAGTATTCTAGGACGTGATTTATTTTATATATATTTTTGATTTCCTATTAGAAGCATAGACTACTCGATACTAAAACTTTATATAATTTAGTGTTTATAAAAAACTTATGAGTTATAATTATTGTTTTCTGATTAAGTTATTTTCTACAGCGATCTTCTTAACAGTTTCAGCTACAACTTTTGCTACTCTGTCATCAAATGGACTAGGAATGATATAGTCTGCTCTTAATTCCTCTTCCTTTAATACATTGGCAATACCATATGCTGCTCCTATCTTCATTTCATCATTTATGACAGTTGCTCCTGCTTCTAAGGCTCCCTTAAATAATCCTGGGAATGCTAAGACATTATTTACCTGATTAGGATAATCCGATCTACCTGTTCCTACCACTGCTGCTCCTGCTTCTAATGCATCTTCAGGCATTATCTCAGGTGTAGGATTTGCCATAGCTAAGATAATAGGATCTGCGTTCATAGATCTAACCATATCTTTAGTAACCATATTAGGTCCTGATACTCCTACAAACACGTCTGTTCCTTTCATAAGTCCAGCTACTGAATCTTCCTCTAAGTTTTCTGGCGTATCGATGATATTTTGATCCAATAATTCCTTTACTAAAAATCTATATTTGTCATATTTGTCCTGCATTATAACACCCTTTGAGTTATAAGCATATAATGATTTAACTCCTAATCCCTTAAGCATTCTAGCGATAGATGATCCAGCCGAACCGGTCCCGATCATAGATACTCTTAGGTCAGAGATATTTTTCCCCAATAACTTGCATGAATTTATTATTGCAGCTGTAGTAACTATTGCTGTACCATGCTGGTCATCGTGGAATACAGGAATGTCTAACTCTTCTATTAATCTTCTTTCTATTTCAACACATTTAGGAGCTGCGATATCTTCTAAGTTTATTCCTCCAAAAGTAGGAGCTAATAACTTACAAGTCCTGATGATTTCTTCAGTATCTGTAGTATCCAGACAAATTGGGAATGCATCTACTCCACCGAATTCTTTAAATAAGATTGCTTTTCCTTCCATTACAGGCAGTGCTGCTTCAGGACCGATATCTCCTAATCCTAAGACTGCTGTTCCATCTGTGATAACTGCAACCATATTTCCCTTAGCGGTATACTTATAAACATCACTTTTATTCGCAGCAATTCTCTTACAAGGTTCTGCCACACCAGGTGAATAAGCTAGACTT
>DAOUPY010000061.1 GCA_030625925.1 Fusobacteriaceae bacterium
ATTTCGTTAAAATAAATTATAAATTAAATATGCAACATCTTATTAAGAGAGACTGAGGGAAATGGCCCTATGACGTCCGGCAACCCCCTTTTAGGGAAGGTGCTAAATCCAATCGACTTTAGGTCGTGAAGATAAGAGGAATATAACTTTCAACCTCTTATTATATAAATAAGAGGTTTTTTTATTATATTATAAAACTCTTTCCTTGTTGGTGGGATTTCATGATTATTAAAATCAAGTATAGTTAAAACTTGATTTTAAATCTGAACCTTCGCACTCGTCAATCGAGAAACCTAGGAGGAAGAGTCACAAGGAGGAATAAAATGAAATTAACTACAAAAAGTGTTGTAGCCATTGGGATCGGAGCGGCACTCTATGGCGTATTATCTGCTGTATCACTACCAATTGGACCAAATACATCCCTTAGAATATCCGTTACACTGCTTACTATATTCGGTGCATTATTTGGGCCGTTAGTTGGATTTTTAGTTGGATTTATCGGTCATGCCTTAAATGATACTATGATGTATGGCGGAGTATGGTGGAGCTGGGTTATGCTGTCTGCTATGATAGGATTTTCCATGGGATTTATTAAATTAGATAAAAGTTTTGACCCTGAACACGGGATTTTAAATAAAAAACATATAGTTAAACTATACATATACGCAGTGATTGGAATGATCTTAGCTGGTCTTGCAGCCTACATTGGAGATGTCTTCTTTTACGGCGAACCTTCCAATAAGGTATGGATTCAAATCCTTATAGCCACATCTTCAAACTTTGTCGTAACAGCTGGACTGGGAATACCTGCTGTAATTATGTTAGCTAAAAGAAAGGGGAAACATAAAAATTTAACGGCTGAATAAAAAATAAATAAGGAGACACAAATGAAAAGTGAAGCAAAAAATATTATTGAATTTAAGAACTTTACATTTCAATATAGGAGTTTGGGTACTCCCACATTAAAAAATATAAATTTATCTATACAGAAGGGAGAAAAAGTACTCATTGCCGGCCCGTCTGGATCGGGAAAGTCTACCTTGGGGCATTGTCTTAATGGACTGATTCCATTTTCTTATTCTGGAGAGATCAGCGGTAAATTGAAGGTAAATAATATTGAACCACATAAAACCAGTATCTTTGATATCAGCAGCCATGTTTCTACCATCCTGCAAGATCAAGATGGCCAGTTTGTAGGCCTGAGTGTAGGAGAGGATGTAGCATTTAGAGATGAGAATAGTAATGTTCCCATAGATATTATGAAACAAACTGTAAAAGCAGCACTAAAAAAAGTAAATATGGAAAACCATATCAGCAAGAGTCCGCAAGAACTAAGCGGCGGTTTAAAACAACGGGCTTCCCTGGCAGGAATAATCATGAGTGAGGCACCTATCCTGCTCTTTGATGAACCCCTGGCAAACTTAGATCCTGCAAGTGGCAGGTCAGCTATGAAATTGATCTCATCTGTCCATGAAAAATCCAATAAAACCATCGTTGTTATAGAACATAGGATCGAGGATGTTCTGGCTGAAAAATTTGATAAAATTATTATCATTGATAATGGGATAATTGCGGCATCAGGTACCCCTGCAGAGTTAATTTTAAACGGGTCATTGAGGCGTTTTGGACTGCGTGAACCTCTCTATATTGAAACTATGAGATACGCTGGTGTTGATCTTAAAGAATTGGATATCTTAGATATATACAGTTTGAATTCCTCCAATATCAAAGATAATATAGATAACTGGATAGAGAAAGTAGAACCTAAAGTTTCATCTTATGATGAAAAAATATTAGAGGTAAAAGACCTGACTTTCTCGTACAATAAAAAAGATAATATCATTAAAAACATAAATTTTGATCTATACAGAGGGGAGATAATTTCCCTTCTAGGAAATAATGGAGCAGGGAAATCCACCCTGTCTAAGGTCATCACAGGGATCTGTAAAAAATCTAATGGATCCATCTCCTACAAGGGAGAAAATATAGACAGTTGGAGTATCAGAAAAAGAGGGCAGGAAATTGGTTATGTTATGCAGAATCCAAACCATATGATTACTCAGGAAACCCTTTTGGATGAGGTCAGCTTTGGATTAAAAGTTCGTGGATACAAAAAAGAGGAGATCCTGGAAACAGCTGAAAATACTCTAAAGATCTGCGGTTTGCATGCCTTTAGAAATTGGCCTATAACAGCTCTCAGCTATGGGCAGAAGAAAAGATTGAGTATCGCCACCATTCTAGCTCTAAACCCTAGTATTCTTATCCTTGACGAGCCTACAGCCGGACAGGATTATAGACACTATTTGGAGTTTATGCAGTTTATAGAAAATTTGAGTAAAACCGGTTTAAGTATTATCTTTATCACCCACGATATGCACCTTGCACTAGAATACAGCAATCGTGCCATTGTATTATCTAATGGCCGGATTATTTGCGATGATACAGTATCAAATGTATTATCCCATACAAAAATTTTAGAACAAGCAAATCTAAAGAAAATATCTGTTTCTACATTAGCTGGAGTTCTCAAAATTGATGAAAAATTGATGCTGGAAACTTTTATAAATTATGATCACAGTGAGGTGGTATAGATGGCTGCAATAGGAACTTTATATATCCATAAAAAATCTCCTATCCATTCATTGGACGGCAGTATAAAACTCTTAATGTTATTAGTTTGGACAGCTGTAGCCTTTATGTTTATAGATATCAGAGTATTTTTAGCTCTTATAGCATGTGGAACTCTGCTCATTCGAATGGCAAACATTACATTTAAAGAGATCAAACCATTGGTAGTCTTTTTACTGATATTTACCCTTTTTAACTCTGTATTTTTGATCTTCATCACTCCTGCCTACGGTTCGGAACTTATAGATTGTTATACACCTATATTTAATATTTTAGGGAGACCGCTTACCTATGAAACACTCTGGTTTGCCGTGACATTATCTCTAAAATATCTGTCTATACTCCCTATAACTATTATATTTATCTTCACTACTCATCCCAGCAGGTTTGCAAGTAGTTTAAATAAGATTGGTGTCTCATATAAGGTTGCATATGCAGTCAATATAGCCCTTAGATATATTCCCGATGTGAGAGATGAGTTTGTAAATATCATGCATGCCCAGGAAGCTCGTGGAGTAGCCTTTAGAAAGGGTGAAGACAGCCTTATAAATAGGTTTAAAAACTATAATACCATCCTTATTCCCTTGGTTTTATCCTCATTAAACAGGGTAGAAGTAGTCTCCAATGCCATGAATCTACGTGGATTTGGATCTGAAAAAACTAGATCTTGGTACAATGGAAAAAAATACGGAAAATTTGATTTCTTAGCTATTGCACTCCTTATAATAGGAGCAGTTGCAGGAATTTTAATAAATAAATTTTATCTCAGCGGATTTTGGTATCCATTTTAAAAAATTATCGTAATTAACATATATATTAATATATTAGGAGGAATAAACAAATGACAAACAAAACTTATTTCACATCTGAGTGTGTATCACCAGGACATCCAGATAAGATCGCAGACCAAATTTCAGACGCAGTATTAGATGCTTGTTTAGCAGAAGATCCAAAAGCAAGAGTAGCTTGCGAAACTTTTTGTACAACAGGACAAGTAGTAGTCGGAGGAGAAATAACTACAACTACCTATGTAGATATCCAAAGAATTGTTAGAGATAAAATAGATGAGATCGGATATAGACAAGGAATGGGATTTGATTCAGACTGTGGTGTATTAAATGCAATTCATTCTCAATCACCTGACATCTCTCAAGGTGTAGATACAGGTGGAGCCGGTGACCAAGGAATCATGTTTGGAGGAGCTGTAGATGAAACTCCTGAACTCATGCCTTTAGCACTTGTTTTATCCAGAGAGATCATCAGAAAATTAACTACTATTACTAGAAATGGTGAATTAGCATGGGCTAGACCAGATGCTAAATCTCAAGTGACATTAGCCTACGACGAAAACGGAAATGTTGATCATGTAGAAACTGTTGTTGTTTCTGTTCAGCATAACCCTGAAGTAGCTCAAGAAACTATAAAAAAAGAAGTTATTGAAATGGTAATAACTCCTGTTTTAGAAAAATATGATCTAGATATAAAAAAAGTAAACCATTTCCATATCAATCCAACTGGTAGATTTGTAATCGGTGGACCTAATGGAGATGCTGGGCTTACCGGTAGAAAGATCATAGTAGATACATATGGTGGATTCTTCCGTCACGGTGGGGGAGCATTCTCTGGAAAAGACCCTTCAAAAGTAGATAGATCGGCTGCCTATGCTGCTAGATGGGTTGCAAAAACTATTGTAGCAGCTAAGTTAGCTACCAAGTGTGAAGTGCAGCTTTCATATGCAATTGGAGTAGATCACCCTACATCTATCAAAGTTGATACTTTTGGAACTGGAACAGTGGAGGAGATTACATTAGCTCAAGCTGTAATGAAAATATTCGACCTTTCACCTAGGGGAATAGAGGGAGCTCTTGAACTTAGAGAACCTAAATTTAAATATCAAGATCTAGCCGCCTTTGGACATATCGGTAGAACTGATATCGACCTTCCTTGGGAAAGATTAAACAAGGTAGATGAGTTAAAAAAAGTATTAAATATAGGATAATAAAAAGATGACCTCTATATCAGAGGTCATCTTTTTTCATCCTATTACTAAAAATTTAATTTTCTACGAAACTTGTACCTCTGCTTCTGCCTCTTCTCCTTTTTCCATCCTTTCAATTGGTTTATTTATAGAAAATAAGATCAGACCTACTGCAACTAGTGCTACAGAGAATCCTAAAAACACCTGTAATGGCCCTAGTTTATCCACAAAGAACTGCACATATCCTGAGGCTTTTGATGCTAAGAATGTACTCGCAAACCAAACTCCCATCATAGCTCCTGCAATCTTTTTAGGTGCTAATTTATCCACCATTGAATAAGCTATTGGTGAAAAACACATCTCTCCGACTGTTAACAATGTAGAAAATAATACCAACCATATAACACTGGCTTTTTCCCCACCTATAGTCTGTGTAATGGAAAGTGCCATCACTCCAAATGCTGCTGCTAAAAATAAGAATCCAAGAGTCATCTTAGTAGCTATGTTGAAATCTCCGTTCTTAGTTTTAGCTTTTAATCCCCAAACAACAGCCATTGTAGGACCTAGAATTATACAAAGAAATCCATTGTAAGTATCCATCCAAGCCAGTGGAATTTCAAATCCATTATATACTAACTGGACACTGTTCTTTGCGTATAAAACTATCGATGTAGCCGTTTGGTAATAAGCTACCCAGAAGAAAGTTGCAAAGACAGCCAATGCACATATAGCTACTACCCTGCTTTTTTCACCCTTAGTCAATGGTGTTTTTTCCCCGTCTTCAGTATGGTGTTCCACAGCTGCTTCCTTATGAGACGGTAATATTCCTGCTGTTCCCAGCAACCTGTCTTTTAAAATTATAAAAATAATTAAAGATGTACTTACCGCTATTGAAGTTGCGAGGAAAACATATTTATAACCATATACTAAAATTTTTCCATCTGCATCCAATGTTGCACCCCATTTATTGGCAATAAATCCACAAATTAATGTCCCGAAGAATACCCCGATATTTATAAATGTATAGTTAATTGAAAAAGCTGCATCCTTTCTAGGATCGCCTTTTTCATAGATACTTCCAAGTAATGTCAACAAATTCCCCTTGTAAAACCCTGCTCCTAATGCTACCAGGTATATCATAGCGTAAACTGCAACTACCGATTGAGACGCAAAGCCTATAAAATAACCAACTGCACACATGCCCAATCCAAGCATGATACTTTTTCTGGTTCCTAAAAATTTATCTGCTGCCCATCCACCTAACATTGGCGTCAAATATGCTAAGGCCATAAAAGTCCCCAATAATGATGCTGCATTTACATCTGTAAATCCAACACCGCCTCTGCCTACTGCCGCTACTAAAAATAATAATGTAGTTAATCTCATTCCATAATAGCCAAAATTACATCCTGCCATCATAGTTCCCAGTAAATACATTCCTCCTGGTTGTTTCATTTTTTCTTTTGACATCTTCATTTCTCCCCCCTTTTTTTTAATTTAGTCTTATAATTCTTAATTTATAAAGTGAATTTTTCTTTTTCAATTTTATATTACCTCTTTTCTTTCTAAAAACCAAATTTATTTTTTATTTTTTGTTCTTTATACGAAAATAAAGTTATTTTTTTTTACTTTTAGAACTATTTATAAACATTTTTTTAAATAAATTAAAAAATTATATATAATAACATGATACTTCTCCAGACAGGTACAATCTAGATTTTTATATTCTTTTATTTTTTTATCGTAAAATTCTATGTTTGCAAAATAAATTACCAGTATTATGCCCATCGCGGGTATAATTTCCTAAATAATAAAAAAAGGAGATAACCAAACGGTTATCTCCTCCTCTATATAAAAGTCGTCGAACTCTTACATCTGCTGTATAAGAAACACTAATTACTTAGTGATATTTCCTACTACACCTGATGCTACTGTTCTTCCACCTTCTCTTATTGCGAATCTTAATCCTTCTTCCATTGCGATTGGATGGATTAATTCTACTGTCATTTCAATGTTGTCTCCAGGCATTACCATTTCTACACCTTCTGGTAAATATACTGCTCCTGTGATATCAGTTGTTCTGAAGTAGAATTGTGGTCTGTATCCTGTGAAGAATGGAGTATGTCTTCCACCTTCCTCTTTAGTTAATACATATACTTCTCCTGTGAAGTTTGTATGTGGATTAATTGTTCCTGGATGACATAAAACTTGTCCTCTTTCTACGTCTTCTTTCTTGATTCCTCTTAATAATGCTCCGATGTTATCTCCAGCTTGTCCTTGGTCTAATAACTTTCTGAACATTTCTACTCCTGTACAAACTGCTTTTTGAGTATCTTTGATACCAATGATCTCAATTTCTTCCCCTATTTTTACTACTCCTCTTTCTACTCTTCCAGTTACTACTGTTCCTCTACCTGTGATAGTGAAAACGTCCTCTACTGGCATCAAGAATGGTTGGTCAATTGCTCTTTCTGGAGTTGGGATATATGTATCTACTTCATTCATTAATACCATTATTTGATCTACCCATTTTTGCTCTCCATTTAATGCTCCTAATGCAGAACCTATTACTACTGGTGCGTCATCTCCGTCGAATCCGTACTCAGTTAATAACTCTCTTACTTCCATTTCTACTAATTCTAATAATTCTTCGTCGTCTACCATGTCAGCTTTGTTTAAGTATACGATGATGTAAGGTACTCCTACTTGCTTAGAAAGTAAGATATGCTCTCTTGTTTGAGGCATTGGACCGTCTGCTGCTGAAACTACTAAGATAGCTCCATCCATTTGTGCTGCTCCTGTGATCATGTTCTTAACATAGTCAGCATGGCCAGGACAATCTACATGGGCATAATGTCTTGCTTTTGTTTCATATTCGATATGAGCCGTGTTTATTGTGATTCCTCTTTCTCTTTCTTCTGGTGCTTGGTCGATGTTAGCGAAATCTACTGCTTTAGCTAATCCTAAATCAGATAAAACTTTTGAGATTGCTGCTGTCGTTGTTGTCTTTCCATGGTCTACATGACCTATTGTTCCGATATTTACATGTGGTTTACTTCTGTCAAATTGCTCTTTTGCCATTGTTAAAGCCTCCTAAAAATTT
>DAOUPY010000026.1 GCA_030625925.1 Fusobacteriaceae bacterium
GCTGAAGGAGTTATGGATGAAAATGCAGTATATGTTTCTTGGCATAATAAAATAGTTCCTATTACTGTGATTTTGGATAAATTAAAGAAAAAAGCAGCTCTTGCCAGTGCTTCTAAAGATGGTGAATTAATAAGTGTTCCTTTAGAAAAATTTGGGTACAAGGTGGTCAGAGGTTCTAGTGGAAGAGATGGCGTTAAAGGTCTTCTGAAGATGGTTAAATTTTTAAAAGAAGGATATATTGTAGGAACACCAGTAGACGGACCAAAAGGACCGGTATATAAGGTGAAACCTGGAATGTTGTTTTTAGCTCAAAAATCCGGGAAAAAATTAGTTCCAATCGGTGCTGCATCTAAAAATAAGTGGGTATTTGAAAAAACTTGGGATAAGATAGAGCTGCCGAAACCGTTTTCTAAGATAGTATGCATATTAGGAGATCCTATAAGTATAGGGCCAGATGAAAATTTAGAGGTAGTGGCATTAAAATTGGAGAAGATCTTGTTGGAATTGGATAGGCAGGCAGAAAGTAAGTTAAATTAATACAAATTATAAATATAAAAAATAGAAGGAGACATATTATGAGTAAAAATTTTTATGTAACAACCCCTATATATTATGTAAACGGAGACCCCCATGTGGGAAGTGCTTATACAACTATAGCAGCAGATGTATTGGCTAGATATAAAAAAACAATGGGATATGACGTGTTTTTCCTGACAGGTTCAGATGAACATGGCCAGAAAGTTGAGGAAAAAGCAATTGAGATGGGATATACTCCTCAAGAATGGACAGACAAGATGTCGGTTAGATTTAAAGAGATGTGGGAAAAATTAAATATAGATAACAATGACTTTATCAGAACAACTGAAGATAGACATAAAAAAGCTGTACAAAAGATCATTCAAAAGGTATATGACAATGGAGATATATACAAGGGATCTTATGAGGGGAAATATTGTGTTTCATGTGAAACTTTTGTTCCTGAGAATCAAATTGTAGGAGAAAACGGATGTCCAGATTGTGGTAAAGAATTAGGAGTAGTAAAGGAAGAATCTTACTTCTTTAAAATGAGTAAATATCAAGATGTTTTATTAAAACATATAGATGAAAATCCTGAATTTATCCTGCCAAAGAGCAGGAGAAATGAAGTTATATCTTTTATAAAGCAAGGTTTGATGGATCTTTCTATCTCAAGAAATACTTTTGACTGGGGGATCCCTTTAAAGATAGATGAAGATCATATTACCTATGTATGGTTTGATGCGTTGACAAACTACCTGACTGCTGTAGGGTATGAAAATAATGAAGATCTGTTCTCTAAATTTTGGAAAGATGGGGAGATTGTACATCTGTTAGGAAAAGATATATTGAGATTTCATGCTATAATCTGGCCTTGTATGCTACTGGCTGCTGGGGAAAAATTACCAGAGAAGATAGTGGCTCATGGATGGTGGACTGTAGCCGGAGAAAAGATGTCGAAATCTAAGGGAAATGTAGTGGATCCTATTGCAGAAATAGAAAAATATGGTGTGGATGCATTCAGGTATTTCTTACTTAGCGAAGTTCACTTTGGAAGTGATGGAGATTACAATACTACAGCTATGATAAACAGGGTAAATGCAAATCTATCCAATGACTTGGGAAATTTATTAAATAGAACTTTAGGGATGTATAATAAATACTTTGGTTCAATAGTTGAAGCTGGAGAAGGTCGTGAAGTCTATGATGATGAAATTAAAGAATTATGGGAAGAAACACTGGTAGAAGTCGAGAAATACATGAGTACTGTGGAATTTTCTAAGGCACTAGAAGCTATTTTTAAATTTGTATCAAGAATGAATAAATATATCGACGAAACTATGCCTTGGGCTTTAGCTAAAACTGATGAAGGAAAGCCTAGATTAGCAGTAGTATTGAAAAATTTAGTGGAAGCATTGAATAAAATAGCAGTATTGGTATATCCGTATATTCCAGAATCAGCATCTAAGATGTGGGAACAATTAGGAATCGATGGAGACATAAAATTAGCTAAGGTAGAAGATATAAAACCGTGGGATATATTGAAAGTTGGACATAAATTAGGAGAAGCTACTCCTATCTTCCCAAGATTGGAAAAACCTGTAGAGAAAGTAACATTAGAGATAAATAAAGACTTGGTTATTGAAAATCCTATTGATATTACTGATTTTGAAAAGGTGCAGATGTCTGTAGTAGAGATATTGGAAGCAGAATTAGTAGAAGGTTCTAAAAGATTGATTAAATTTAAAGTAGAAACAGGGTCTGGGATCAGACAAATAGTATCCGGAATAGCTAAAACTTATAAAAAACCAGAAGAGTTAGTAGGAAAAAAAGTAATGGCAGTATTGAATTTAAATTCAGTAGAGTTACAGGGTGAAATATCACAGGGGATGTTATTGACTACAGTAGAAAAAAAGAAAACTAAATTAATCTTTATAGATGAAGCTGTAAAAGTAGCCAGTAAGATAAAATAGATAGTTGAAAGTTGGAAAAAATTAGAGGGTAGAAATTACTGTTAAAAGCTATCACTCAGAGTTAGGAATAACACAAAATAGCACAGAGGAACTTTTGTTTTATGGTTAACTCCGTGGATCTTAGCGACCTCTGAGTCTTTGTGTTGAGAAGGCTTTGAACGTTGGTTAGTGGTGATGAATTTAATTCGTGACAAAAAAGAAAAATGGGGGCAGGTTATGAGAAAAATTACAAAAGCAGTTATACCGGCAGCAGGATTAGGAACTAGAGTGCTGCCTGCAACAAAAGCTCAACCTAAAGAGATGCTGACTATTGTAGATAGACCATCGTTACAGTATATAGTAGAAGAATTAGTAGAATCTGGAATAACAGATATCGTCATAGTAACAGGAAGAAATAAAAATTCTATAGAGGATCATTTTGATTACTCATATGAGGTAGAAAAAACTCTGGAGGAAAAAGGGAAATTAGAACTCCTAGATAAGATAAAGAATATATCTGATATGGCTAATATATTCTATGTAAGACAAAATAAACCTTTGGGACTGGGTCATGCAATATTAAAAGCTAAGCCGTTTATAGGGGATGAACCATTTGTTATAGCTCTAGGTGATGACATTATGTACAATGAAGAAAAACCTGTAACTAAGCAGCTTATTGAAAACTATGAAAAATATGGTAATAGTGTTATAGGAGTTCAAGAAGTCGCAGATGAAGATGTATCTAAATATGGTATTGTTAAACCGATTAAAAACTTGGATGAAGATACTGTCTTAATGGAAGACTTCATAGAAAAACCAAATCTAGAGGACGCTCCTTCTAAGATGGCTTGTTTAGGTAGATACCTGTTGACCAGTGATATATTTAAACATTTAGAAAAGCAAGGTGCAGGTGTAGGTGGCGAAATACAACTTACAGATTCGATCCTTGCTATGATAAAGGATGGAAAAGACATAGGGGCATATAGATTTAAGGGTAAAAGATATGATATCGGGAGTAAGTTAGGGTTGCTTAAGGCTAATATTGAGTTTGGCTTACGTAATAAAGAGACAAAAGATGGATTAAAAGAGTTTTTAAAAGAGCTAAAGTTATAATGAAAATAGGGGGTGTAGAGGGGCAAAATCCCACCTATACTCTCTTTTTGTTTTAAAAAAAGTGTTTGATATGGTATAATTATGAGTAAAAATAAGAAGGTAGGTGGAGAATAATTGAATATTAACCAAATAGTGGCTGAAGAGCTGAAAATCAAAGTAGTACAGGTAGAAAATACGATTAAATTATTGGATGAGGGAGCTACTGTTCCTTTTGTTTCAAGGTATAGAAAAGAAGTTACAGAAAACTTAGATGAAGTAGCAATAAGAGAGATCTTAGAAAAAATTACTTATCTGAGAAACCTGGAGAAGAGAAAAGACGATGTTATAAAATTAATAAGTGAACAGGGAAAGCTGACAGAGAAATTAAAATCAACTATTTTAGGAGCTAAAAAACTGCAAAAAGTGGAAGATCTGTATCTGCCATATAAAAAGAAAAAGAAAACGAAGGCTGATACAGCTATAGAAAACGGTTTAGAGCCATTAGCACTGTATATGAGAAAATTAGGGATTAAATTAAGTGATATAGAGGAAGAAGCAAAAAAATATATTAATGAAAATATATTAGAAACAAAGGATGCTGTGGAAGGAGCTAAACTAATCTTGGCTCAAAATATAAGTGAAAAAGCTAAATACAGGGAAAATATAAGGGAAAGAATGTTAAAATTTGGTGAAGTTAACACAACTTTAGTCAAAAAAAATAAAGAGTTGGATGAGAAAAAAACATATGAAGACTATTATGAACATGTAGAGAATGTATCTAGGATGCCGTCTCATAGAATATTAGCAGTAAACCGTGGAGAGAAGGAAAAAATCATTTCGGTATCTATAAAACTGAACGACAAAACTAAAGAAATGGTGGAATTTCATCTTTTGAGCGAATTCATAAACAGGGATCTGAAAGAATTTTATTTAGAAGTGGTAAAAGATGCCCTAAGCAGACTAATATTGCCCTCTGTAGAGAGAGAAGTTAGAAATATTATGACTGAAAAAGGTGAATTAGATGCCATTAAGATATTTAAAGAAAATCTGAAAAATCTATTGTTGCAGCCGCCTTTACATGAGAAAAACATCTTAGGCTTAGACCCTGCTTATAGAACAGGATGTAAGACTGTTGTAATAAACTCAGATGGATTTTATCAAATGGATGATGTGTTATACCTGGTAAAAGGGATGCATAATCCAGGGAAATTACAGGAAGCTAAGAAAAAAATATTAGGATATATACAAAAATATAAGATAGATATCATAGCTATTGGTAATGGGACAGCATCACGTGAAACTGAGGCTTTTGTGGCGGAACTATTAAAAGAGGTTAAAGAAGATGTGAAATATCTTATTGTAAATGAAGCTGGAGCTTCTGTATATTCTGCATCAAAAATTGCAGCAGAGGAATTTCCTGATTTTGATGTAACGGTGAGAGGAGCTATATCTATAGCTAGAAGAATCCAAGATCCACTGGCAGAATTAGTGAAGATAGATCCAAAATCTATTGGTGTCGGGATGTACCAGCATGATGTAAATCAAAAAAAATTAGAAGGTTCTTTAGAAGATGTTATAGAAGGTGTAGTAAACTCAGTTGGGATAAACGTAAATACAGCATCTTGGGCATTACTGGCTTATATATCAGGTGTAAAGAAAAATGTTGCGAAAAATATAGAGGAATATAGAAAGGTAAATGGAAAGTTTACCACTAGAAAAGAGTTATTAAAAGTTAAAGGATTAGGAGCAAAAGCCTATGAACAGATGGCAGGGTTCTTGATTGTACCTGAAAGTAAAAACCCGCTGGATAATACTATTATACATCCAGAATCTTATAAGGTAGCGGAAAAAATGTTGAAAAATAATAATACTAGTCTAGCTCAGTATAAGGAAGATTCAGAAAGTATGAGGTCTAACTTAAAGACTATGGATTTAGAAGAATTTATAGCAAAGGAAGAAGTGGGAAAGGAAACAGCCAAAGATATCTTTGATGCATTGATCAGAGATAGAAGAGACCCTAGAGATGATATACCAAAACCACTTCTAAAATCAGATGTATTGAAAATATCCGATCTAAAAGAGGGAATGGAACTAGAAGGGACTGTAAGAAATGTAGTTAATTTTGGTGCATTTATCGATATTGGATTAAAAAATGATGCACTGCTGCATATATCTAAATTTGATAAAAGAGTAGTAGATATGACCAGTGAGCTGGCAGTAGGAGAAATAATTAAAATAAAGGTAGACAGTATAGACCATAATAGAAACAGGGTAGCGTTAACTAAGAAAGGACTATAAGATGAAGCTTAAAAGAGATTCACTGCTTTTTAAAACAATATTATATAACGATCTGTCGATGTTACTTACCGGTCTGACAATAATAGGATTAGTTGTTATTTTTGTATTCAAAGAATTAGAAAAAAACTTTTCCATTAAAGCTGTAGAAAAATTTCAGGTAATAGAGGATATGCTGGACATAAGAAATACTGAATTTATAAATGAACTTACTAAACTTACTAATTCCAAAGGATTTCTAGAGGAAGATCTTTTTACAACTTCGATTCGGACACAAGAAGAAAATAAAAAAATTCATGAGGATATGAAAAAAGAATTGATCTCTAAAAATTTTAGTCTTTATCATGAATCCAGACTGACTGTCATAGGAAGAGATGGATCGATATTAGATGAAAGAGGAATACATAGTGAGGGAGCCAATAAATTTATTGAAAATCTGAGAGTTATGAGAAATAAATTATCTATTACTATAGATTCTGTTATGTATGATGAATCAGAGGGGAAATTTTACTATGAAATTGTAGTTCCTGTAGAAGAAAATAAAGAAATATATGCTGTTTTGGTAGAAATTCTCCTGGAAAAAGACTATTTTAGAGGGAACAAATATCTTATGGTGGCAGATCATGATGATGTAGCAGATCTAGGGTTGTATCAGACAAGGGAACCCCTGTCTTTGAACGCTCTAGAGTTGAATAGATTAAAAAAGAAAAAAGCCAAGTTAATAAAATTAAACGGAAAGGGATATAATGTTAAAAGTCTGACTTTACAAGGGGTAGACTATAACGTTGTTTCCAGACCGGTGTTAAATTCTTTTGGTAAGGAAGTTGGCTATCTGGCACTGAGTTTATCAGAGCCAGCATTAACTAAATTTAAAACAGATACCATGTCTTTAATAATCTTAGCTACAATAATCTTGATCTTGCTTAATTCGTTTATAATAAGTGGGACATTTAAACAGCTTTTAATGCCTTTAGAGGAGTTATCCTTAGCTGTAGATGATATAGCATCTGGAAATTTAGATAGAAATGTAAGACTCAATGGAACCAGTGAGATAAAGCTCCTAAGTCTTGCTACAAAAAAAATGGTAGAAAAATTGAAAAATAATAATTTTATACTAGAGGATCAAAATGAAAAATTAAAAGCTTATATCCATAGGGTAGAGGGAGTAGAAAAACTCCTCCTAGGTGTAAGAAAAGAACCTAGCGACAGTGGGATCATAGATATCATATTAAAGGGGTTTACTTCTGGAGTAGGCTTAAATTATGACAGGGCTATATTTTTTGAATACAGTAATGAAAAAGGCTGTCTGGTAGGTAAAAAAATCAGAAAGAATAGAAATATACTGAAGGAAGATAAACTGTCTAGTTTTGATCTTAGGTATGAAACTATGAAGGAAATAGTTCCATTGATTAAGATCAAAAATGATGATAATTTATTTCATAAAGCCATAACAGAGAAAAAGATTATCTTTGAAAATAGAAGAGGGTATAAGATTTATTTGGGCAGTGAACTCCTCATGGGATTTGGGCTGAGTAATTTTATGATCTTACCGATCTTTAATGGGGATAAAAATGTTGGATGTATCTTAGTGGATAACTATATCTCTGGTAGGAGGATAGAGATTGAAGATGTAGAATTATTCAATGTAATCCTATTAAATGTTGGGATACACTATGAAAACCAGCAGATTGAACTGGAAAAAATAACAAATGAAAGAGATATAGCCATAGGGCGTATGTTTAAAAAGATTATCTACAGGAGAAATAAAGTAATTGAAAAATATACCCTTATGATGATGAAACTTTATAAGAATGATCAAATAAATGGGGATGCTTTTAAAGAATTTAGAGATGAGATATGTAATATCAATAGGGAAGACTCGATATTATTTGATTATTCCGATAAAAAGGAGTATAATTTTGAGAAATTAAAAATCAATAAATTCTTAACTGAGGTAGTAGATAGTTATGTTAGGTGCAATCCAAATAGAGATATTTCTCTATTTTTAGGTGAAGAAGCCACTTTCTTAGGAGATTCTATCGAGCTTACAAAAGCATTTCGTGAGATTATAAATAATGCACTAAATGCTATAAGCGGAGTCACAAATGGTAGAATCAATATAATATCTAAGATAAATGGTGAAAATATAACAATAAAAATTCTTGATAACGGAACAGGGATATCTGTGAAGGCTTTAGGAGAAAATTTATTTGAACCATTTGCTAGTGGAAACGAAGAGTCGTCTGGTTTGGGCCTCGCTATCGCTAATAAGATAGTTAGCAGCCATAGAGGTATTATTAAAATAAAATCGAAACTCGGTGAAGGAGCAGAGATAAAAATAATTTTAAATAGATATAAGGAGGATATGAATGTCTGAAGAGAAAAAAGATTATGGAAAAACCCTAAATCTTCCAAAAACAAATTTTCAAATGAGGGCTAATTTAGCTGGCAAGGAACCTCAAATGTTAAATGTTTGGAGAAAGCAAAATATATATGAGAAGAGTTTAAAAGAGGGTGCTAAGCAATTTATATTGCATGATGGACCTCCGTATGCCAATGGAAATATTCATATTGGACATGCACTAAATAAAATATTAAAAGATATTATATTAAAATATAAAAGGTTACAAGGTTTTGACGCACCCTATGTTCCAGGTTGGGATACACATGGATTACCAATTGAATTTAAAGTTGCAGAGGAATTAGGAGATAAAATAAAAGATATGCACCCTCTAAAAATTAGAGAAAAATGTACTAAATATGCAAAAAAATGGGTAGAGAAGCAAAAAGAAGGATTCAAAAGGCTTGGAATATTAGCTGAATGGGAGAATCCTTATTTAACTTTAAATCCAGAATATGAAGCTGAGCAATTAGAAGTATTTAAAGAGTTATATGAAAATGGATATATCTTTAAAGGATTAAAACCAATACATTGGTCACCTGTAAGTAAAACAGCTCTTGCAGAAGCAGAAATAGAGTACCATAACCATAAATCTCCTACAATGTTCCTTAAGATGGAAGCTAATCCAGATGCATTGGAAGCAATGGATGTAGAGGAAGCTTCATTTGTAATCTGGACGACAACTCCTTGGACAATTCCTGCTAATATGGCTATCTGTCTAAATGAAGAGTTCGATTATGGTATCTATAAGACATCTAAAGGAAACTTAGTATTGGCTGAAGGACTTGCAGAAAAAGCGTTAGCTGATATGGGAATAGAAGGTGCCGAATTAATCAAGAAATTTAAAGGTGGAGAATTAGAAAAATTAACATATAAACATCCATTTTTAGATAGAACCGGATTAATTATTTTAGGCGATCACGTAACTTTAGAAGCTGGTACCGGATGTGTACATACAGCTCCTGGACATGGTCAAGACGACTATGTAGTAGCTACAAGATACGGTATAGAAGTAATCTGCCCGGTAGACCAAGATGGTCATTTAACAGATGAAGCCGGAGAAAGATTCTCTGGGATGTACTATCAAAAAGCAAATAAAGCTATCTTAGCATATATGGAAGAAACAGGTCATCTATTACATACAGAAATAATAGAGCATTCTTACCCGCATGATTGGAGAAGTAAGACACCGGTAATCTTTAGAGCGACTGAACAGTGGTTTGTAAAGATAGAGGGATCAGATATTAGAGAAAAAGCATTAAAAGCATTGGAAGGTGTAGAGTTTTTACCTGCATGGGGAAGAAACCGATTAACTACTATGATGGAAAACAGACCTGACTGGTGTATCTCCAGACAAAGAACTTGGGGAGTTCATATCCCTATCTTCTATAACAATAAGACTGGAGAGGAGATCTTCAACTCTGAAATAGCTGATAAAGTTATTGCGTTAGTAAAAAAAGAAGGATCAGCAGCATGGGTTAAATATTCAGCTGAAGAGTTAATTGGGGAAGAATTATTAGAAAAGTATAACTTAAAAGATGTAGAACTAAGAAAAGAAACAAATATTATGGATGTATGGTTTGATTCTGGAGTATCTCATAGAAGTGTATTAAATACTAGAGATTACCTAAGAAGACCTGCAGACCTATATTTAGAAGGATCGGATCAGCATAGAGGTTGGTTCCAAACTTCACTATTAACTTCTATTGGTTCTACTGGAGATGCACCTTATAAAGCTATCTTAACTCATGGATTTGTAAATGATAAAGATGGTAGAAAGATGTCTAAGTCAGTAGGGAATACAGTAGATCCAATGGATATAATAAACACATATGGAGCAGATATCTTAAGATTGTGGTGTGCATCTGTAGACTA
>DAOUPY010000143.1 GCA_030625925.1 Fusobacteriaceae bacterium
GTATTAGTAGAGGGTAAAATTGAAGATGATAAGGGAACTGTCACATCTTGGTTAAAAGAAAACGCTGCATTTGTAGTTTATTCCAGTAAAACGGATAATGGCGGAAAAAAAGCTGTTACAAACTATGAGGTAATCAAGAAAACTAACAACTTCACACTATTAGAGGCATCCCTTGAAACTGGAAGAAAGAATCAAATCAGAGTACATATGCAGGATCTAAAGCATCCAATTGTAGGAGATAAAAAATATGGTGCTACTGGAAACCCAATTAAAAGACTGGGATTACATGCTAGAGTATTAGAGTTTATCCATCCAATAACAGGAAAAGAATATAAATTTGAAACTCAGATCCCAGCTAGTTTTAATAAGGTATTTAAAAGAATGAGAAAGAGATAACCCTCTTCCCTTGTTGTCGGTTTCTCCCTCATAAGGAGAAACCTATTGCTATCTATTTTTAGAGAAACCATAAAAAGGAAAAGCAAAAGGAGAATTTATGTTTGAATATTTAGATGGTAAGATCACTATAAAAAAAATGGGATACGTTGCCATAGATGTAAATGGTTTAGGTTATAAGGTATTTGTATCCCTCCAAACTTTAGATAAGATTAAACTAGACGAAACTACAAGGTTATATATCTACAATCATGTGAAGGAAGATATGTTTAAATTAATTGGATTTGCAGAGGAGAGGGAAAGAGATTTCTTTGAGATCCTAATCAATGTAAATGGAATAGGTATGTCACTTGGCTTGGCTATCCTATCTACATTCACTATCAACGATCTAAAACAGATCATTGCCAATGAGGATACAAAATTGCTGACTAAGGTTCCTAAATTAGGAGCTAAAAAATCACAAAAACTAATAGTTGATGTGAAAGACAAGATGAAAAATCTTCAACTTGTAGACAGTATGGATAGTGGTACCAGCAGTATAAAAGCTCAGCTGGAAGAAGATATCTACCTGGCCTTAGGTTCACTTGGATATTCTAAAAAAGATATCGATAAATTTGTTACTTCTAAAGACCTGGATTCATATGACAGTATCGAAACGGCTATTAAAGATATCTTAAGAAAGATAAGTAAATAATTTTATATTAATAAATTTTGTGAGGAAACTATGTATTATAAAAAATATTTTAAAAAAACGAGACTAAATGGAGATGACATGAACGGAATTATTTGTATTGATGGTGTTGTAGGTGCTGGAAAAAGTACTTTAGGGGAGATTTTAGCTAAAGAATTAGGAATTTTATTGTTTGAAGAACCTGTTCTAAATAATCCTATTTTGGATAAATTCTACTATGATAAAAAAAGATATAGTTTTCCCCTTCAAATATTCTTCTTAAATAAAAGATTTAAGATGATAAAGGAAGCTAATTTATTGGATGGCTGTGTTATGGACAGGAGTATCTACGGTGATGTTATCTTTGCTAGGATGCTTATGGAAGATGGAGATATGTCTCCTGAAGAATTTGAGCTTTATGAGGAACTGCTTTATAATATGCTGGAGCATCTGTCCCCTCCTAAACTAATGATCTATCTAGAATCATCTGTAGAAGGTGCCGTTGAGAAGATCACTAGAAGGGGCAGAGACTATGAAAAGATTGTTCCTAGATCTTATTGGGAAAGCTTGAATCAAAATTATGAAAGTTATTTTAATTCTTATAACCTTTCAAATATCTTGAGAATCAATGTGGACAATGTAGATATCAAAGAAAACTCTGAAGACAGAAAATGGTTTATAGATAAGGTTAAAACCAGATTAGACGAGATAAACGCTGAACAGACGGTAAATAATAAATAATTAATGTTTCGCGATGGTGCACGAATTAAAAACATCAAAATAATTTATTTTAAATATAATTTTAAAGAAAATAAGAATTACATCTTAATATTATTGCTAGTTTTATAAACGCAAAAGTTCATTAAATAATTAAAAAATAGGTATTTTCTACTTGTAGAAAATACCTATTTTTTAATTTAGTCTTTCAATAATGGCCTTATACTATTAAAAATTACACTCCTAATATTTTCACTTTTTTTACTCAATTCTTCTATCATTTTCTTTACTTCTAATCTTTTAGAATCTTTGCTTGTCTCATACTCACATTGGGATTTCAATATTGGTAACTTGATTCTATGAGCATATCTAATTACGGTACTTTCCTCTAGGTATGCCATAGGTCTGATAACTTCTACCCCGTGTTCTTTTGACATATACTTGGGCTTCATCACTCCTAAATTTCCCTGGTAAAAAGTATTGAGTAAAAATGTCTCAATAATATCATCCTTATGATGTCCTAAGGCTAATTTATTTATATTTTGTTCCTTCATCATTCTATATAGAATTCCCCTTCTCATACGTCCACACATAAAACATGGATTTTTCATTTTATCTTCTCCAAACAAAATATCCTCTAGATTGGTTTCCTCTACGATCAGTTCCAAGCCTAAAAATTTGCAATAATCCTCAATTTCATTTGTTGCAATACTTTTTTGTTTCGGATGGATATGGATAGGAATTATCTCAAAATTCAGCCTGGTTATCATCTTTACACGAACGAGTATGTTTAGTAGAGTAAGACTGTCCTTACCGCCAGATATTCCCACAGCTATCCTATCTCCTTCCTCAACCATATTGTAATCACACATGGCTTTCCCAGCCAGACTCCAAATACTCTTGTTGAATCCCTTAGATTCAATATATGATGTAATTTCCCTCCCTTCTAATCTAGAAAAACTTAACTTTAAACCTGTAAGTTTTTCTATGGATTCAGCAATTTTTACCCTTCTTTTTTCATTTAGAGAGAATTTAATCTCATATTTCTCCCCTATATTTTTTATGATCAATTCATCTTCTATTTTTTCAAACCTAAAGTTTTCAAATCTCAGGCCGTCTAAATCTTCTATTTTTTCTATTTTCACATTTATCTCCTTATTTTTCACCACGATTTAATCTTTTTTTAGTTTTTTTGACTCTGTGTCTAATTTTTTCACAGGATCTGTATAGATTTTTTCTAATCTGTTATATTTAGTATAATTTGTGGTTAAATTTAAAATCTTAATTAGTGATTTTTACTTGTCTTTCTTATTTCCTCTTGTGTATCCCAGGACATAATCTAAGTTTATATTTTTCATAGAATTAAAAATACTCTGTTTTATATTCGGATTTGCAGTTTCTAATGTTTTCAGTAAATTTTTCAGTTCTGACCTTTTTGAATCTGTTTTTTCTCCTTCTACAGGACATCCACAGCTCATTGGCTTTATCCCATTTCTTTTGGTAAAGTTTATTATTTCAGCTTCTTTTACATAAACCAAAGGTCTGATTATAGATATTTTTCCGCTGGTAGAGCTCACCTTCGGAATCATCGTTTTTATAGTCCCGGCATAAAACATATTTATCAAACTAGTTTCGATTACATCATCAAAGTGATGTCCCAGAGCTAATTTATTGCACCCTAGCTCCTCCACTTTTTTATACAATACTCCCCTTCTCATTTTTGCACATAAAAAACATGGACTTTCCGGGTTTTCTTTAAAGGCAACTTCCCATACATTGGCATCAAAAATCTCACACGGGATTTCTAACTCCTCCAAGTTTTTTTCAAACTGGTCTATATCCATAGATCCAAATCCTGGATTCATAGAGATAAATTTCACCTCAAAGTTTTTAGTCCTGTCTTTGGCTAACTCTTGAAATAATTTGCAAAGCAAGAGACTGTCCTTACCACCTGATACTCCTACAGCTATCTTGTCACCATCTTCAATTAAATTAAAATCCTTTACACCCTTAACAAATTTTCTCCATATTTGTTTTCTATAGGTTTTTCTCAAGCTGTCAGCAGCCATTTTTCCACGACTCTCAAATCCATTTAAATCTACATTTTCTGTCTCTAATATCTCACAATTTTTATTCAATTTTTTCCTCCATACATAATTTAATATCCTTTTTTTACTCCCTTAAAACAAAAAATTAAGGTGATAATAGATTTTTTCTTTTGATAAATCAAAAGAATGAAATCTGAGTTTTAATTATATTTTATATTTTTCCATATTATACCATAGCATTCAATAGTTGACTAGATTGGGAAAGAATGGTAGTGAAAAAGCAGCGTGACATTAAAAAATAACCAAACTAGGCTCTATAAATCTAGTTTGGTTATTTGGGTTTTAAACCTAAGGATCAATTCAGCCATTTTTTTAATTTATCTAAATAAACTCCTATTATTAGTTTTTCAGAGAATTCATCGATCATCTTCTGTCTCCCTAATTTACCAGCCTTTTCCCTTCTTTCCTCAGACAGGTTGATAAACCACTCTAGTTTTTGAGCCAGGTCTTTAGACTCTCTAGGTGTGCAAAGATATCCAGTTTTCCCATCATCCACCAATTCACGACATCCAGGAACATTGGCAGCTATTATAGGTTTACCCATAGATGCATTTTCCATGATTACTCTAGAAATCCCTTCCCTATACGAGGGAAGTACAAAGCAAGAGGAGTCCTCGATTACTCTCGTTACATCATCTACTACTCCCAGATAATTGATTACCCCCTCATTATGGTATTTTTCCATGTATTCCACAGGAACTGCCGATGGATTAGGCACCCCTATTTTCCCTAAAAACAAAAATTCTATATCTTTATCCCCATGTTTAGATTTTATAATCTTGGCTGCCTCGCAATATTCCTTCACCCCTTTATCCCAGAGAGCTCTGGCTATCATCAAAAATTTTATTTTATGGTTCGATCCTGTTTCTTTTAGAGGTTTAAAGTGATCGGTATCGATCCCTTCTCCATTTAAAACAAATGTTTTATCTGGTTCCACTAATTTTCTTTCTAAAAATACCTTCTTATCATTTTCATTTAAAAACCAAACTTCCTTTGCAAACCTCAGGGAAAATCTGTATAGTTTTTCAACTACCCTGGTTACTTTTCCCTCCTTTATGAATGCATAACCCAGGCCTGTTGTCACAGCTATCGGTATGATATTTGCAAGTTTAGCAGCAATAGTTCCATATATTATGGGTTTTATTGTATAGTTAAAAACTATATCTAATTTTTCCCTCTTATATATCTTACGGAGGGTAAATATTAATTTCATATCTTCTATTGGATTGGTTCCCTTGGAATTTATTTCGACATCTACTACTTTGGCTCCT
>DAOUPY010000079.1 GCA_030625925.1 Fusobacteriaceae bacterium
GTCATTGGTGTCGACACTAAAAATGTAGATAAGGAGTACACTAAATATAAGTGGCAGGTTTTTATCACGATATTTGTAGGTTATGCAATTTTTTATATAACGAGGAAAAATCTTTCCTTTGCAAAACCATATTTGATAGAACAACTTGGATATACTAAACTTCAAGTAGGAGCTATTGCAGCAGGAATGCCATTAGCTTATGGATTAGGAAAATTTATTATGGGTGGAGTATCAGATAAAATGAATCCCAGATATTTTATGGGAACTGGACTTATCTTGGCGGGAATAGTAAATATTATTTTTGGAAGTGTTCATAGTATTTTAGCCTTCACCGTTCTTTGGACTATAAATGGTTGGGTTCAATCTATGGGATGGCCTCCATGTGGAAAAACAATGAAGGTGTGGTTTTCTGACAATGAGAGGGGAACATGGATGTCTGTCTGGAATACAGCTCATAATGTAGGGGCTATGATGATTCCAGCCATAGTAATACTAGGAGTAAGCATGTTCTCAGGAAGCTGGAGAGGATTATTTTTCCTCCCAGGAATCATATCTATAATAGCTGGTATCCTGACAATGATATTCTTGAGAGACAAACCAGAATCATTGGGATTGCCCTCTGTAAGGGAATATCATGGTGAAGTTGTAAAAGAGGATGTAAAGGTTAAAAGTAAAAGAACTTCTAAACAAATATTTGTAGAAGATATCTTAAAAAATAAAATTCTTTGGTCTTTAGCACTTTCAAATGCCTTCGTTTATTTTCTTAGATATGGAACATTGGACTGGATCTCTGTATACTTAGTTCAATATAAAGGGATCAACATAAAGGACGCAGGATTCTCATTTTTCATGTTTGAATTTGCAGCAATACCAGGAACTATTTTATTGGGATGGATCTCAGACAAGGTTTTTAAAGGGAGAAGAACTCCTCTAATCATGATATGCTTATTATTATCAGCTGTATTAGTAGGGACTTATTGGATGACTGATAATATGGTAATAATAAATATCGCTATTTCACTCATCGGAGCCTTAATATACTTCCCAGTAGCAGCTATAGGTATAGCAGCAGTAGACATTGCTAAAGATGACAGTGCCGGTATGTCGGCAGGATGGACAGGATTATTCGGTTACTTTGTAGGGGCTACAGGGGCTGAATTAGGAGTAGGATATGTTTTGGATAATTATTCATGGAATGTATATTTTATGATGCTGATAGCTTCGGCAATAATAGCCATACTACTTTTAATACCTGCATGGAATTCGGGTAAAAAGAACTAGAAAAAATCAGAAAGTATAGGTCGCACCTAATCCTACCATACTAGAATTGCCCTCCTTCATAAGGGGGCTTTTTTTTATATTATCAGAAAGAGCTTCTATATAATAATATGAAAATAGGTCGATATTTCGATTAAAACTATAGGCTATTACAGTGGTAAATCTTAAAGCACTCCCAAATCCATCGATATTATAAGATGGGATTTCAGAATCAGCAGACATAGAGGTGCCAAAATATCGGTTGGTATAGGAATTACTCATCATCTCATAACTTAAAAAACCAAGGATAATAAATTTTTTAAAGGGAATACCTCCTAAAACTCCTATAGATGCAGTGTTTTCATCACTATTTCCACGAATATTATGTTTGATTCCACCGGTTAAAAGAAGACTACCTAATTTATAACTTCCCCCTATTCCCAGCATAATAGGGTTGTCTTCATCGGGAAGATCTTTCAGGTAGGTGTCAAAATCATCCTCTGTATGGCCGGCAAACCTATATTCAGCATTAAAATTTAAATTTAATTTATTACCTTCATAGAAAGTATATCCGTTATAGATGCCTCCAAAGGTATAGAAATTATTGTATCTAGCATTTATTAAGGGAACTACAGTGGAATAAGAAGATTTATCATTTAATCGAGGCTCAATAGCTGATGCGGCAAACCCAAGGGAAATGAATTTTTCTCTTTTTTTTTCATGTTCTTCTGTTATTCCACGAATGAATGCATAGTTATTGGCTCCATCCTTATCCACATAGATCAGGATACGACTTACAGCAGGATCTAAAAAGGATAGACAAAAACTTTTTATAGAGATAAAAAATATTAAAGTGATTAAATTAAATTTTTTC
The DNA here is from genome assembly GCA_030625925.1 of Fusobacteriaceae bacterium. Taxonomy (GTDB): domain Bacteria; phylum Fusobacteriota; class Fusobacteriia; order Fusobacteriales; family Fusobacteriaceae; genus Psychrilyobacter. Next base: position 2,132 of record DAOUPY010000079.1, read on the forward strand.
ATATTTACAACTCCTCTTATTGTTATCGTTATCGTTATTATTAATCCCAAGAATATTAATGTTAAATTGGGGAATTTTCTTTTAAATGATAAATATCTATCATTTAACTGACGGTTTAGCTATAATAATCTCCGATTTTTAAATGCAGAACTTGATGTAATACAGTTTATCATAAAATTAGAATTAAAAAATTAAAATGTATATACATATATTATTGTTTAGTATTGTATAATAAGATAAAGGACATAAAATTAGGAGTATTTACATATGAGGTTTTTAATAACTAGAGATTTTTTTAAAGATGTACCTAAGGAAAAGATAAAGCAGGTCAAAGAGAAGATACAATATTTTTATAACGAAATATCGAAAAATAAAAAAATGATATTTGATATACCCAAGGGTTTTTGGGTAAAAAAACTCAAGGAAAATTTATATGAATTCAGAGTAAATAGCGGTGACAGAGTGTTATTTGAATTTAAAGATATTAAACGAGCCAGATATGGGGAAAAAGTATTAGTGCTGCTGCTATTTTCGACTCATGATCTAGCGGTGAAAAGCGGAATGCGTCAAAATAAAATAGAAAGTTTAAAAGTTGAAAATTTAGAGATAGAGAAGGGGTCTAAAATAGCAGACGAAAGGGTCGATGAAGATTTAACTGCTATATATAGCGGGATAGATTCAAAGATAGTCTATGAAATTACTTCTGATGAGAACCTTTTGGAATTTATCCAAAATGAAGATGAATATACATATTATTACCTGAATGATGAGCAGTATGAAGTTTTAAACAGTGAATTTCCATTATTTTTAAAAGGAAGTGCTGGAAGTGGTAAAACTACAGTGGCCATCAGAAAAACTATGGAATTGGAGGAACGGCAGGATTTAAAAGTAGGATATATAACATTTACTCAGCCCTTAAAAGACAAAGCCGTTGAGATGTATGAAAAATTTAGAGATCCTAATTATGAAAAGATGGTTAAATTTTACTCATTAGAGGAGTTATATGAAAAACAACTTAGGGAAAAACCTACAGGTTTGAAGATATTTGAGAAATTTATTTATGAGTATAATCCAACGATTCCTAAGGGTATGGAAGATCTAGAGTTATACCAAGAGATCAGGGGGACAATAAAAGGAAGCATGGGAGCTAAAGGAGCTGGAAATTGGAACAGAGATCTAACCCAAGAACTGATATCCCAAGAAGATTATTTGGCATTAAATAAGAAATATACAGTGTATAGTGAAGAGGTCAGGAGAGAAATATATAAAATCACCCTGATATACCAAGAGTGGCTCAGCAAAAAATCTCACATGGATGAAAATGACCTGGCACGAAAAGTGATCTTAGGTAGTGGAGAAATGTTTGACTGTATAATTTGTGATGAAGTACAGGATCTAACTGAGATTGAGGTATATATGTTGAAAACTTTGGTTAAAAATGGAGAAAACTTGTTTTTATCTGGAGATATCCACCAAATAATAAATCCGACTTACTTTAGTTTCTCCAGAGTGAAATCTTTATTTTATCTGGGGAAATATACAGAAAAGCAGCTAGGGAAAAACTATAGAAGCCAAAAAAAAATAGTGGATTTAGCTAATAAATTAAGTGATCTCAGGGGTGAATACATAGGAAAATTGGGTGAGGATTATAAAGAGGCTTCCATATTAGAGGGAGAAGATGTATATATCTGCAAGAAAGATAATAAATTTTTAAAAAAATTGGAAGAGAATACAGCAGTCATCTTAGTTCCGACTAATGAAATAAAAAACATACTGAGAGCTGAATTACCAAAAATAGCCAATAAGATACTGACAGTACAAGATATAAAAGGGCTGGAATTTGATTCGGTTGTGTTATATAATTTTGCAACAGAGCTGAAAAAATATTGGGAAATTATTTTTACTGGAAGGGCTAAAACGAATCAATTATATAGATATTATTTTAATCTGTTATATGTAGGGTTAACTCGTGCCAGAAAAAGACTTCTTCTCATGGAGGAAAATGAAGAGATTTGCCTGTTGAAAGAGTTGAAGGACTACTTGGTTCCCATGACAGTAGAGGGGGAAAGAAACTTTACCCTAAAAAGTGGAGAATTAGATTTTTTGAAAGAGGGAAAAGAATTTTTAAGTCGAAAATTATTTGCAGAAGCCATCGCTGCATTTGAAAAAGCAGGTGCTGAGGAATATATAAAGAAAGCTGAAAATGAATTAGCAGCCAATGAGTTCTTTGATGAATACAACGAGGAAAAAACAATAGAGTATATCGTAAATAATGACGACTCAATGTCCCGTTGTTTGGAAAAATATGTGGTGATAGACAGGATAGGAGACTATGCATTTGAAAAAAGATATTATGAGAAAGCAAAAAAATATTATGAAAAAAGTGGGAATTATGAAAAGTTATCCCAAATATTTGAGATGGATGGAGAATTAGAAAAAAGTTTTGAATATGCAATGAAATCAGGCTTAGTTCCACTGATAAAGAGGATCAAACATGAGCTGGAAAAAAATAATGGAGCCTTAGATATAGCCAATGAAGTAAGGGTTTTGTCTGATAAAAAAATTAATTCGAAGAAACTTTCCCTGGTTGAGTTTGAAAATTTAGATAAAAAATATATAATGAAGAAACAGCAAAAAGATATAGGTGATATTCTGGTAGTATTAAATGGTAGATTTAAAGTTAAGGATAGTGAATCCAAAACACACAGTGTGAAATCTCCTACAAAACTACTGATTAAGCTATCCCATATAGATGGTGGGGAAAATGGTATCAGGTATTTGGTGGAAAATTTTTCTAGTCAGTTAAATATAAAAACCATTGTATCTCTTTTAGATGATGAAAATATCATTGAAAGATATATATCAAAGAGTAAGATAAAACTCAAATTAGATGAGTTGTTGTTATTGGCTTGTGAATTCAAGAGAATAAAAAATGTGAAAAAACTCATACAATTAGGAGGGGACATAGAGGTGAAATCAGAAGACAGCCTGACTCCCCTGCTTACAGCTATAAAAAATAAAGATTTTAAAATGGTGAAACTATTGGTAGAAAATGGTGCAGAATTAGGAGAAGTCACAGATAAAAAAAGTAAGTTGAAATTTACTCCATTAATTTATTCTATTGTAGAAGATGAATTAGATATTTTTAAATATCTAATAGAAAATGATGCAGATGTCCAGTTGCAAAATCCCATCTATCATGGAATAATTTGTAGAAATAAACCTATGATTAAAGCCTTGCTGGATAAAAATGTGAAGTTAGACATAGATATAGAAGGAACGACCCCGCTGATCTCAGCTGTAGTATCAAAAGATTTGGAGATAATCAAAATGTTGATAGAAAGAGGTGCAAGTCTGGATTACACAGTAGGAGCTGGCACCCCTATGATAAATATAATTCAAAATGATTATTTGGAAGGAATGGAATTATTTTTAGGGAAAGGCTATAGATTAAAAGAGGAAGAACTTGCAGCCTTATCCTTAAAAGATAGTGTTGAACTTTCTAAACTAGTTTTAATAGATAATTTAGGATATAATTATATTGAAAAAATAGAAAAAAATATGTCTCGTATAAAGAACAGTAGAGATGTAGAGAAAAAAATGGAGTTATTGAAAAAAATAGAGAGAAAATATGATTTTGAAGAATACAGAAAGACAGTAGAAGAGGAGGTATAAAAGATGGCAAAAGTAAATACTTTTGAAGAAAATATAAGTGAGATAGATGAGATAATATCAAAGTTAGAAGATGGGATGGATTTGGATGAATCTATGAAAGAATATGAAAAAGCAGTGAAATTATTAGCTAAATCTGGTACCATTTTGAAAAAGGCTGAAGGAAAAGTAATGAAAGTGATGGAAAAAAACGGTGAAATAATAATAAAAGATTTTGAGTAGGAGGGGAAGGATGAAGGAATACTTAAAGGAAAGAAGGACTCTGGTAGATTTAGTAATAGAGGAGTATCTAAATGAATTAAAATATCCAAAGGTTATAGCTGAAGGGATGAAATATTCAGTATTGAATGGTGGGAAAAGGCTGAGACCTATCTTACTTTTGATGACATTGGATCTATTGGGAGTTCAGGAGAAAAAAGGAGTACCTATGAGTGTAGCTATAGAATTGATCCATTCTTACTCATTAGTTCATGATGACTTGCCAGCTTTAGATAACGATGATTACCGACGAGGGAAGTTTTCAACTCACAAAAAATTTGGAGAGGCAGAAGCTATATTAATAGGAGATGCACTCCTAACTCACGCCTTTAATCTCATAACCAGGGAAGATCTTGAGCCATCCAAGATAGTAGAAATGATTAAATTGACCTCTAGTTATGCAGGAGTAAATGGAATGATCGGCGGACAGATGGTAGATATAGAGTCTGAGGGAAAAGAGATTGACCTTCCGACCTTGCAGTATATCCATACCCATAAAACAGGTAAATTGTTGATGCTTCCAGTGGAATGTGCTTGTATAATTGCAGGGGCAGAGAACGAAAAAAGAAAAATATTAAAAAAATATGCAGAATTAATTGGATTAGCCTTCCAAATAAAAGATGACATCTTGGATATTGAAGGCACCTTTGAAGAGATAGGTAAACCAGTGGGAAGCGATAGTGAACTCCAAAAGTCTACCTACCCTTTAATTTTTGGAATGGAAAAAACTAAGGAAATATTGGCAGAAAAAATAAAAGAAGCTAAAGAAATAATGTTTGATGCCTTTGGAGATGAGGCAAAATGGCATATGGAATTGGCTGATTATATAGGAAATAGGAGAAAATAAAACTAGGGATCACGACTTGTGATCCCTAGTTTTTTTTAGAAAAAAATTATACGTGAAAACTATATCTAAATCATTAAAAATCAAAATCTTTTAATCTGTTACAGA
>DAOUPY010000370.1 GCA_030625925.1 Fusobacteriaceae bacterium
TATATCTAAATCGGTATATAAATTGATAAATAATGAATTCAATAGTTCATATACAAACTTAGAAAGGCTTAATATTGATTGGTCTAAATGGGATAATACCTACGATTTTGTAAATTCAAAGGATCCTAAAGTAATTGAAAATTACATAAAAAGTAACTTGGTGGATACTCTTTTAGAGGATTTGAATTTACACTTTATAATTTTTTTGGATAGTCATGGAAATGTAGTGTATCAAACAGGATCTGATAAGGATTTCATCAACGACCTTTCCGAAGAAGAAGTCACAACATTGAAAGAAAAGACGCAAATTCATAATGAAAAAATAGGTATGATAAGTGGAAAAGATAATGAAGTTTTAGTTTTTTCCAACTTAGGAATCACAGACAGCAACAATTTAAATGAACCTGCAGGTAAGTTAATCATGGGTTATTTTCTAGATGAAAGTAAATTAAAGTCTTTAGAAGAAAAATTAGGTGTTTCATTTAATATATCAGGGGTTAAGAAAGACTCAAAGCTCCCATATGAAATTAAGATTGAAAAAGATCTAGTCCTCAATAAATTTTATATTCCAACCCTTTCTGGCAGAAGTATCATTTTAGAAAATCAAAGAGATGCCAACATATTATTTTTGGGAAAGGAAAACATAAAAAAATACATAGGAATGCTTTTAATAAACTTTTTTATCTTGATATTTGTTATTTATATCTTTATGGAAAGGTTTATAGTGAAGAGACTTCGAAATATGGAACATTCAGTTAAACAAATAATAGAACATAAAGATTTAGGAACACGTCTTGAAATCAACGGAAAAGATGAAATTGGAAATTTAGGAAAAAACATAAATAATCTTTTGGAAGATATTGAAAAGATGAAAAAAAGACTCTACAGTTTGGCAACTTATGATGTGATGACAGGAATACATAACCGACATATTGGGCTGGAAAAATTAGAGAAAAAATTCAATAACATTAAGAAAAAAAATGACAATTTAGTTATTGTTTTTATCGATATCAATGATCTAAAACATGTAAATGATCGTTTTTCCCATGAAGAAGGAGATAAACTAATTAAAAATGTTGTTAAAATCATCGAAGAACACCTTCAACCAGAAGATGTTTTTCTAAGATTTGGAGGAGATGAATTTATCCTGGGATTTGACAGATTAAATATACAAGAAGTAAGAGAATTATTTGATGATATAGAAAAGAAAATCGAGGAATATAATAAAAAAAGTATCAAAGAATACGTAACCAGTATAAGTATTGGAATGGTCAAATGTTCCGGAGATAATACCTTAGAAAAATATATTAACCTTGCAGATATCGAGATGTATAAAGATAAAAAGAGGAAGAAAAAGCTACCAGAACGAATATATATATGAGTATAATAATAAAGGGAACTAAGTTGACTTAGTTCCCTTTAAAAATTTATTTTAACCGTTTCCCGCTCTATAAGATCACTTTTAAATAACCCTGGTATAACTCCTAACTCTATTATCTTATTCCACCGCCATAAATTTTTCTACACAAGACCTGCAAAAACAACCACCTGTATCGAATTTTTTAGCTTTTTTTAATTTTTCCAAAACTCCTTTTGGTATCTTTACATCCATACACCAGCAAGTATTTGGATCTTTTCCATTTTCATGGGCACAATTATTCTCATTCCCACAAATAGGACATATTTTTTTATTCATTTTTATCCCCTTCTAAATTTTTATATTCTTGGTAACTCTTCAAAACCAAAAGGTTCCCCCGCTGAAAGCAGGGAGACATCTCTTAATTTTCTTTAAAATCGACTAAATCATCTCTTTCAGATGAAATTTAGTATTAAATTAGGAGATAGAATAATCTACCTCCTAATTCCATACTTCTTTATTTTCCCCATCTAGATAAACTAGATATTAGTTCTGGGAATGCTATTTCCATAGCCTTAGCATTTAAGTTATTCAATTCTAAACTTGTTAATTCTTTTTTCTTAGATAATTCTACAAGCTTCACTGTATCCTTTGATATCTTGGCACTATAGATTGATTCTCCATCAAAGAACTCTTTTCTTTCCAGCCATTTATTCAATAGCTTTCTTACTTTTGTTCTATCTTTATCTGTCATCTCATCTTCAGATTTTTTATTTAATTCTAAGATATAACCTCTTTCGTTTTCTGTGGCAACCACTGTCATCAAGTGCTTTGAAGTAGTAGGATAGACAACATTATATCCAATTACTAAATTCTTTACAAGTTCCTTAGTGTCTTTGATATTTTCATCTTTTAACTTATACTTTCTTTCTAACTTATTCAGATAGTTCTTAGTTAATTTATTGAACTTTTCAATATCTTCATCTGTAATCTCTTTAGTTTTTAAACTGTTTAAAAAGATCTCATCCTTACTATCTTTTTTTATAATTTGTCTGGTTGTCAAATAGTGAACCGGTTCTTCGTTATTATACCAGTCTGATAAAATAGATTCCCTTACCAGTATTTCATCCATTACCTTGTATGGTTCTTTTAACGTTTCTGCAGTGATCTTATACTTACCAGCGTCTATATCCATAGATGAACAAGCACCTAAAAACATTACCATCATTACCAATAAAATTTTATTTATTTTTTTCATAGTCTACACCCTTCCGCAACATTTTTTGTATTTCTTACCTGATCCACAAGGACAGAGGTCATTCCTGCCTACTTTGTCAGAAACTCTAGATTCTTTGGC
>DAOUPY010000398.1 GCA_030625925.1 Fusobacteriaceae bacterium
TGAAGAGATAATAGATGGTGAAAAATATTATATAAAAAAATATCGGCCACATAAACAAAGAAAAAGGGGAATAGCGTTTGGAGTAATTAGAGATAGAGCAGAACACTATAAATATATATCGGATAAATTAAAAAAGATAGGGATCCCTCATGCAGACCCATTAGTAGTCCTTGTAAACAGGACATCTTTTTTTGAAAGAGAATCGTTATATGTAACTAAAGATTTAGGGGATCCAGTTGAAGAAGTTGAAATAAATAAAAAACATTTAGAAAAATTTTTAAATTATTTTTTATTACTTTTAGAAAATAAAATATATTCAACGGATTATAATCTAGGAGGAGCGTTAATAGGTAAAGATGATGAGCTCTATTTAATAGATTTTGATGCCTATAGAGAAAAATTATTTCTAACGGTTAAATTTAAAAAATATGTTTTTGAAAAATTTAAAGGAAATTTTTATATAGGTTTAAACGAGGAATTTAGGAAAGAATATCTTAACTATAAAAAAATGATAGACTTAAACCTAGAATTAGTAAAGAAAGAATTAAAGTTATAGATTTTTTAAGTGTATTAGGAGAAATAAAATGAAATTAATAAAAACAATTCATTGTGTATGGCTAGGAAAAAACTTAGATGCTTTTGCTAACGCCTGTGTAAATGATTGGCAAAAACAAGGGTATAATGTGAAAATATGGTTGGAAACAGATCCTTGGATAAAACAATTAATAGAAGAAAATAAATTTGCTAGAGAATGTTATAAAAGGAAATTATATGCCTTTGTAAGCGATTGGATTAGGTTAAAAGTTTTAGAAAAGTACGGAGGATTTTATTTAGATACAGACGTTACTATTTTAAAAAATATTTTTGAATTAGTTAGAGGTTATGATTTTATAATATCTTTTGAAAATGAGACAACTATAAATCCAGCGATAATGTATTCTATTCCTAATTCTAAACAAGTAAAAGCTATGATAGAGTTTTATGAAAAAGAAATATGGGAAAGTAATTTATATATTCAACCTATGATTGCAAACTATGTTTTTAAACAATTTGGACTACAGCAAAATAATAAAAAGCAAGAAATTAAAGGTAATGGAATGGTATATACTTCTGAATACTTTCATTCTTATAGTGGAAATGAAAACTATAATTTTAAAAAGATAGATTCTAAAACTTATGGGGTGCACTGGTTTAAAAATTCATGGGGTAATGATCCTAAAAGAAATTTTTTAAGATGTAAAAACAAAACAATTTTTGGAAAACTAAATATCTATCAAAAGTATTATATAAATATATTACTTAAATTAATAAAAAATAAGTAGGTGGTAAATATGGAGATTTCAAATGAAAATTATAATGAATGGAAAATATATTATTTAGAAAAAGAACTTCGAAGTTTAGGAAAAAAATTAGCCGATAGAAGTGAGATAGATGTTGTGGAAGTATATAAAGAAAGTCAAAGAAATTATGTAGCGAAGATTAAATTTAATGATAAATATTATGTATTAAAATCTCCTAGAAATGAGTATAGAATTCCCCAACGAAGGTTTGCAACTTTATTTAAAGAGGGAGAGGCTTTAACAACGTTAAAGAATATTACTGAATTAAGAAATCGAGGACTAATAGAACTGGTAGCACCTCTTTTAGTAGTAGTCAGAAGAACCAAAGGGATGATAAAAGAGTCTTATATAGTTTTTGAATTTGTTGAAGGGGAAGATGGTAGAAATCATATTTTAGAGATGATTCAAGTAGGAGAAAAAATGCATAGCCTAGGAGCATATCATGGGGATTTTAATCCATCTAATTTTATTTGGACAAAAAATGGTATGAAAATTATAGATACTCAAGGAAAAAAAGCATGGACACCGCTTAAGCAAAGGTATGATCTTATAACTTTAGATTATGATAATATAGATGATTTTGATAGGTATGCAAAACATAAAAAAGATTTCTGGTTTCATTTAGCTTTATTATTAAAAAAATATAAGAGAAATAGTATTATTCAAAAAATAAAAAAATGGAAGAAAAAGAAGAGAGATCAAGGATGGCGGATATAAAAAATGATAAATGGATAAATTATATAGTGAAAAGAGGCGGGGTTAAGAAAAACTATCAGAAAATTACGTTAAGTATTATGAGAAAATGTATAATAAGTAGCGGGAAGAGTACAGTGGCATACTCCATGTACTCTTTTTTTTATGTATAATCTATGTTATTATATAGAAAAAATATGTACATAAACAAAAATAAAATGATAGAGGAGGTTTTAATTTGAAAAAAATACTAATAATACATACGGCATTTATTGGAGATATAATTTTATCAACCCCTCTAATAAAAAAGTTAAAGGCTAAATATATAGATCGAGGTTGCAGTATAACCTACGTAACAACCCCGGCAGGAGCTAGTGTATTAAAAAACAACCCAGACTTAGACGAGATCATAGCCTATGATAAGAGAGGGGCTCATAAAGGATTTAAGGGGCTTTATCTGTTAGGGAAAAGACTTAACTACAAGGGATTTGATGAGGT
>DAOUPY010000301.1 GCA_030625925.1 Fusobacteriaceae bacterium
ATCGGTAATCAAAAATTTGAAAACTATGGACAGCATTTTTTAGATATCTTAATCACAGAGGTTGGGATTGAAAATTTAAAAAATAATGGTTCTCAAGAAGACCAAAAAGCTGAAAAAAAATACCTAGTGGAGATAGAAAAGGTTAAACATCTTAAAGAAAGTTTAAACTTAGATGTAGATGTGGAGGAGTTGGCTCAGGCTATAAGTGAGATATTCTTTTAATCGGGGCTGTCTTAGGGTAATAGTAAAAAAAAAGTAGCCTAGGCTACTTTTTTTGTTCTTTTATTTTCAAATTTTTGGAATTTTTTTTGTATAAAGTCTTTTATATTATTTGAATTCCATCCTTAACTTTAAACCTTCTTTCGATCTCTTCTAAACCATATATTTTGTCTTCTTTATTGAAAAAACTATATAATTTTTCTTTCTTTAAAAACAATTTAAACATCTGATAATTTCCCCAAGTCATGTCAATTCCCAATTTATATTCATCATTTTCTCTAACAACATTGGATAAATCTTTTAATGCTAATTTAAATTCCTTTTCTTTCAAATATATTTCAGCTCTATAATTATAAGCAACTAAAGCTTCAGGTTTCAATTCTATTGTTTTAGTAAAATCCGATATGGCTCCTTCATTGTTTCTTAGACTATATTTATTAATTCCTCTTCCGAAATATGCATCTAGATTTTCAGGATTTAATAAAATTACTTTTGTATAATAATCTATCCCTTCATTTAAGTCTGAATTATTATATCCTAATTGAAAATACAATTTAATGGTGTCTTTTTTTGATAAAGTTTCTATCCCTTTTTCTAATTCTTTCAGTTTTAATAATCTTTTTTCCTGAGTATCTTCATTTAAAGCTAGCATATATAGTGCCTCAAAACTTATTTCTTGTATAGCATCATAAATTTTCACACCATTTGAAACCATTTTGTAAGTTTTTATAATCGTATTAAAAAAACCTCCGTTTTCATCTTGATTTTCTGCATCAGAAAAACATAGTATATTTACCATAAAAAACAATATAATTATTTTCTTCATTTATCTTTCCCCCTGATATATACGAAATAATCGCCAAAAGAAAATCCCCTTATTTCTTTTGGCTTTATATTTCTTTTTTATTTTTTTCTCCTCATAAACGATTGCTCCAATCCCATCTGCCTTATTTTATCCAGCCAGTCATAGACCATCATAGGCTGATACTTAGGATTCCCATCCTCGTCTTTTTCCTTCTCCAATGCCAGTGCCATCAATGCATATTCATTTTCTAAATATGTAGGAAATACTCCCTGATCATCGGTATTTATAGAAACTGATATCTGCGGGCAATCTTTTATTTCATTGTAATCTGCTGTTAAGCCAAGGTTGAAGAAATTCTTGATAGGATGCTCTGAATATCTTTTGAAAGTCCCTATGACATAGTTAGAAGTCGGATTGGTTTCTATAGATATATTCTTTCTAGCTACCTCTCTCTGGAGACCTTTTTGAAGTTTTTCCACTAAGTCTATATATTCGCTGCTGATCTTCACTATCTCACTTTCCAAACCTTTTAACCTTACCGCTGGAGTATAATGATAGTTTTTATAGATCTCACAACAGGTCTTATTATTTCTGATACCTGCTAATTCATCTTTTCTAGTGTCATCTATCCCGCATTTTTGCCAGAAAGACAAAACACCTTTATTCTCATAGTTACCATTTATATAAAAAACTGGATTATCTCCCCGCAGTTTCCATGCAGAATAATAATCATAGTGGTTACAACTTTTCTCTTTATCTTTTCCGTTCTTTAATCCCACGTCAAATATCTCATGGAAGAGTCTATAGAAATCACTTTCCAGCTGGGACAATATTCTCTGGGATACGTCCAGATTATATTCTCTGACCTTAGCCATTATCCAGACGATATCATCCAAATGAACTTGTTTATTCTTAATCAAACTTAGCTTCTTACATTTATAATATTCCTTTGGGTCTATTCCAAGAGCCAGTGCATGTCCCAGTCTGTCCCCTTGTTCATAGTTTAGAAATCTCATGGTTTCATCTATGGCTCTCAGCCCGTCTACGATATCCAAGAAATCTTCTCCTGCATGATTGGTTACTCCTAAATTAAAGTTTTCATCAACTCCAAAATTTTCAAATTTATTTTTTATGTGACTCTGTTTCAGATATCTAAATCCTTGGGAAAAAACCTCCGGCCGACATCCTATCTCTACATTGGCCGTGTCGATTCCGTAGAGTCGATTCCTAGCCTTGGAACTTGTTTTTCGTAGTGCAACTATGGCTTTGGACTGTACCTCTACATTCTTTCTCTCCTTGTAGTTGAGAGGTCTCACATAGTCACCATAATTTTTCTTTTCATTTTTCTTAGCTTTTTCATAAGTTTCACCATTTTTTATAAAATGAATCACATAGAAATGTTTATTTTCTTTGTCCTTCTTATCTGCCATTTTTTCTTCTAATTCTAAGACTATATCTCGTTTGGTATCTAAAAACTTCTCCGAAGCTATATCCCTATCCATTTTTTTTATAGATTTTCGTAGCTCCTCCATACTATCTGCTGGCCCTATTCTGGCTTCCAGCGAAAGTATACTTTGGTCGTATTTAGATGAATTAATTGCCGTATTTACCACAGCTTCCTTGTATATTCCCGAAAGAAAATTTCCCTTTCTATTTTGGTAATCTGAAAAATTAGAAAATCCTACCCTGTCATTGACTTGGATTATCTCATTTCTCATTTTTTCCTTTATAATGAGATAGGCATGGAACAGGTCTTTATATTTCAATATCAACTTATCTCCTGAATATATTTTCTTCAAAAAACTATACAGCAGGTGTCTTTCACCGTATAGTAGGATATTTCCGTTATATTCACGATCTTTATAGTTATAGTTGTTGTCACTGATAGATTTGGGGATAGCATAGTCTGGGATCTCTCCACTATATTCTTTTCCAAATTCATATTTCAGATAGTTTATCTCCCTCTGTAGGTCAGACAGGTAGAAGTTAAGTTCGCTGTCATTTTTAGACAGAAGTAATTCTATATTTACTTTGGGGTTATTTTCCTCATCCTTTAATTTAATCCCGTTTATCAGAGAAAACATCATATATCGGATATAGGCTGCTTTTTTCACTAAAGTTCTGGTAGATAATAAATCCTCTTTGAAAGAATATTTTGTGTCGGGCTCCAGCATCAGTTCTTTTTCCAACTCTGAAAATTCTTTTCCCCTGTTTAAAACCTG
>DAOUPY010000423.1 GCA_030625925.1 Fusobacteriaceae bacterium
TTTGGAAAGCAAATAGCTGTAAAACTCTTTCAAAGAATAAATGAATTTAAAGCTTCTAGTAATCTAAAAGACATAGAAAAGGTTCGATCAGCTAGATTACATGAACTATCAGGAAAAAGAAAAGGGCAATATGCGGTAGATCTTACAGGGAATTACAGGCTTATTTTTACAGCTGATGATGGGAACATAAAACTAGAAAAGATTGAAGTAGTGAGAATAGAGGAAGTTGTAGATTATCATTAAGGTGATCAAAGGAGATATAAAATGAAAATTTATAAGGATATGGTGGCAATACCGCCAGGAGAGACTATTAAAGATGAGTTATATTATCTAGGTATGACTCAATCTGAATTTGCCAAAAGAATGGGAATGTCGGAAAAGGCTATTAGTCAGATAATTAATGGTGAAGCAACATTAAGTTATGAAACGGCATTAAAGTTAGAAAGTGTGCTAGGAATACCTGCATCAATGTGGAATAATTTAGAAGCACAGTATAGAGAAGTTTTAGTAAGAATTCAGGAAGAAAAAAGTTTAGAAGAAGAGTGGAATATTTGTTATAAATTACCAGTTAAAGAAATGGTGAACAGAGGATGGATTAATTCATTTAAAGAAAAATCAGAGATAATCAGAGAAGTAAAAAATTTCTTTAGTGTAGCTTCTTTAAAATTTTTATCAAAAGTAGAAGAAAAATTATTTGATTTATACGAAAATGAAGCTGTTTTATTCAGAAAGAATGAAACAAAAGAAGTATGTGAGTTTTCTATGGTATCTTGGATAAGAAAAGGAGAAATAGAGGCTAATAAAATTAATACTGAAATTTTATCCAAAGAAGGACTTAAAAAAGCTATCCCCGAAATGAAAAAATTATCCATAATAAACTCTCATGAAAGTATTGAGAAGTTAAAAGAAATCTGTAGGGAAAATGGGATAGTTCTTGTGGTACTACCTCACCTTCCTAAGACTCATGTGAATGGTGTTTCTAAGTGGATTGGTAAGGATAAAGCTCTAATTATTTTGAGTAATAAAGGCAAGAAAATAGATGCCTTTTGGTTTAATTTTTTCCATGAATTAGGGCATATTTTAAATCATAGTAAAAAAGAGCTATTTGTTAATGCTAATGAAACTATAGGTTTAGAAATAGAAGAAGAGGCTAATAAGTTTGCTAAAGATATCTTAGTTCCTAAAAAGGAGTACAAATATCTTTGCAGCTTAACTCCAACAAAAGAGAATTTAACTGAATTTGGTAAAAAACTAGATATTCACCCTTCTATAATATTAGGGGTTTTACAGTATGATAAAATTATAGACTACAGAACTAATTTAAATAGTTTAAAAGAAAATATTATTTTATAGGTATAAAACGAAATAAAGACCCCAAATCATATAAAAATAAAAAGCACATAGAATTAATTTTTTATGTGCTTTTTTTGTCCTAATCCAAGAGTACCATAAGTAGTCTTTGCAAAATCATTAATAGAAATCAAGTTTCTAGAATCTTCCAAGCCCTTTTTTGACGCAGATTCCCATAGATTTAAAGCCTCTAAACTTTTGTCACGAATTACACGAATAATCACAAACAAAACCTTTATCCTTTTCTTGGTTAGAATCTTTCTACTTTTGACGCTGACTAAGATCTGACTTTTTGATTTTGACTTTTAATCCATTAGATATAAACCTATATCTGATACTTTAGCATACGGGTAATTCATGAATTCCCCCCCTACATTAATTTTCATCTTTTACTTCAAAAACATCCTCTCACTCTCCTCCTAAGGCCTCCTAAAAACTTCCCCTTGTAATTACACCTCTATTATTGAAATACATCAAATGAGAAGGCCTAAAATCCATTGGTACTATTGAGATAGAGAGCACATTTTGAAAAACGTCCCCTGGTGAGAAAAAACGTCTCTTGAAGAGACAAATCGTCTCACCATGAGACATTTTGGGGCTATAAATAGTAGTTTAATTACAGTATTTTACAATCTATGATATATGAGTCTTAAAGAACTTGATGCAATACCAGTTTACCGCGTCTGATAAAAACGCTTATTTCCTCTCCTCTCCCTGTCTTTTAAGTTCCTTATCCATCTTCCTGAAGTTTGTTTGAAGAGAATTTAACCTCAGCTCTATGGAGTTTAATATCCAGAACTGAAAGTGGTTAACCTTCTGCTGTTCGTGAATCATCCATGCTATCTTTATGGAAACCAGTAGTACTCCCAACTCTATGGAAAGATTAAATGGGATATAGTGTAAAACTCCCCCTGCAAAGAATGAAAGAACAACAAACATAAGAAAAAGTCCGTTAAAGATCTTGTGGTTT
>DAOUPY010000147.1 GCA_030625925.1 Fusobacteriaceae bacterium
GGAGAAGAGAGCAGGTAGGTTTGCATTTCAATTTGTGTGTGTAAATACCCAGAGTATTAAATTAAATGTAATATCTATAAAATTAAAAAAGTGTCGCGGCGACACTTTTTGAAAAAAGAAATAAAATAAATATCTATATAAACATCAGAATGATATAATAAAACAATTCAAAATATATGGAGGGGAAAGATGAAAAAGTTATTGTTATTGGGATCAATTGTTTCATTGTTTGCATTTAATAATGTAGAGGTAAGAGCAGCTAAAAAAGTGGATTTAATAGTGAAGAATGGAATAGTTTTGACTATGAATGGGGAAAAGGAAATATTAGATGATGGTGTAGTCGTTGTTAAAGGAAATAAGATAATAGAAGTAGGAGATAAAGAAATATTAAAAAAATATTCTTCTAAAAAAACAATAGATGCAGATGGGGGAATCATCATGCCGGGGATGATAAATACTCATACTCACGTATCTATGAGTGTATTTAGGAGTTTAGCAGATGATGTTCCAGACAGATTGAACAGATATATATTTCCATTGGAAAATAAAATGGTATCTCAGGAGATGGTGTATACTGGTGCTATCCATGGAACCATAGAGATGGCCAAGGGCGGCGTTACAACTATGGTGGATATGTATTTATTTGAAGAAAGTGCAGCAGAGGCTGTAAAAGAGATTGGTTTGAGAGGGGTAATGACACAAAATATCATTAAATATCCAACAGCAGATGGAAAAGATGGAGATGCCAAGGTAGAGATGGCAATAGCATTTGTGGAAAAATATAAAAATGATGAATTGATCACTCCTGGGTTTGGACCTCATGCACCCCATACAGTTAAGCAGGAAGATTTAGAGAGAATAAGAGATCTGTCTAAAAAATATAATGTTCCAGTTTCTATGCATGTAGCAGAAACACAAAAAGAATTTGATAAATTTAAAACCAAATATAATATGACTCCTATTGAATATCTAGATTCTATAGGTTTGTTAAATGAAAGGTTTATAGCCGCTCATTCTATTTTTGTAACAGACAGTGATATAGAGCTTATGAAAAAAAGAGATATAGGAGTAGCTCATAATATGGTAGCCAATATTAAATCGGCAAAAGGTGTATCGCCGGCACTGAAAATGTTTGATGACGGGCTTAGGATCGGTCTTGGAACAGATGGACCTATGAGTGGGAATACATTGGATATTATCGGTCAAATGGGATATGTGGCAAAACTGCATAAATTAGCAAATAAAGACAGGTCTGCAATGCCGCCTTATAAAGTGGTGGAAATGGCTACAATGGGAGGAGCCAGAGCTATCCACAGGGAAGATGAATTAGGTTCATTAGAAAAAGGGAAGTTAGCGGATATAGTAGTTTTAGAAACAAGGTCTGTAAATATGCAGCCTATATTCGACCCATATTCAGTATTGGTATATTCAGCTAATGCTTCTAATGTAGAGACAGTAATTGTAAATGGAAAGATGATAGTAGAGGATAAAAAAATATTGACCTATGACGAGAAAAAGAATAGAAAAGCTATTCAGGAATTTTCTAAAAAAGTTAAAAAAATAGCAGAAACTTTATAAGTGAAAACTTAAATCTACTCCTTTTTTTAGGGGTAGATTTAAATTTAGAGGAGGAGTTAAGATGGAAAAAAATCCAAAGAAAATTGTGGTTAAAGATAAAGATCAAAATATAAAAACTATTCAAGAATATAAATACAATGAATATGGAGATCCAGTTTTATTTAAAAAAATAGACGGGATGGGACAAACGTTAATTTACTGGGTATATGAGTATAGATATGATAGATCCAAAAGAAAAACAATGATGAAAATATCTGACCTGGGGGCGGATAAGGAAACAATTATGGAGTATGAATATTAAGCGGAAAAAATAGAGAAAATATGATATAATATATATGAATTGTTCATATAAAATAGCAGAAGAGGAGATTTATGTGCATTTATTAGATGGAATTATATGTGGAATGGTGCTTTCATTGCCTTTTGGTCCACTAGCAATATATTGCATGGAAAAAACACTGTCCGAAGGAAGATATAAAGGGTTTATATCCTCTATGGGAATGATAACAGTAGATGTTTTTTACGGACTTATTGCATTGTTCGGATTTAGATATGTGGAAGGTTTATTAAATGACTATCAAGTGGAAATTAAGATAGTATCTGGTATATTGGTACTAGGATTAGGATATCAAATTTTTAGAAGTAGAAAAGAGATAAAAAATATAGTGGAAGAAGATCACTTTGGATATATAAGATCTTACATAACAACTATTTTAGTGGCATTCGCTAATCCCCTTTCGATCTTTACATTTATAGGTCTTTTTACAATTTTAGGTGTATCTACAGATGTAAAACATATTAGCTTTAAAATTGCTTTAGGAATAATAATTGGTGGAGGAATCCAGTGGTTTGGAATAACTGGGGCACTATCTCGTTATAGAAAAAAAATAACATTTAAAACTTTAGAAACATTGAGGCATTATGCCAGTATAATAATTATGTTAGGCGGAGTGGCAATCACTCTGTCATCATTTATAAAAAACTAAGATATAGCTTTTTCCTATAGTCTTAAAAAGGAGTAGTGAAATGGTAAAAAATGTAAAAAATTTAGAGTCATACTTAAAGTATGACCCAAAGAACGAAAATGTAACAGTAGCAGTGGCAATGAGTGGAGGGGTAGATTCTTCAACTGTGGCTTATCTGTTAAAAAAACAAGGATACAAGGTTATTGGAGTCACAATGGAAGTCTGGACCAGTGGATCAGCATGCAGTAAAAGTGTAGATCTGAGTGATGCAAAAAAAGTATGCGACGACTTAGGGATAGAACATCATATGATTCGTTTGCAAAATGAGTTCAAAGACATAGTTGTAGACAGCTTTGTGAATGATTATTTAGAAGGAAGAACTCCTAATCCGTGTATGGTATGTAACAGATATATCAAGTTTGGAAGATTGGTAGAATTCGGATTATCACAAGGTGCTGATTTTATAGCAACCGGGCATTATGCTAAAATAGAAGATGGATTATTAAAAATTGGTGATGACCCTAATAAAGATCAGGTGTATTTTCTATCTCAAATGAAAAAAGAAAATATCGAAAAATTGATGTTTCCAATAGGAGATCTTGAAAAGCCTCAAGTGAGAGAGCTGGCTGAACTACTAAAAATCAGAGTGTATGCAAAAAAAGACAGTCAGGAGATCTGTTTTGTAGAAGATGGTAAATTAGGAGAATTCTTAAATGAACTGACAGATGGAAAAGCTGCATGTGAAGGTGAAATAGTTACAACAGATGGTAAGGTAATAGGCAGGCATAAAGGAATTAGTTTTTATACTATTGGACAGAGAAAAGGACTGGGAATCAGCTATCCTACACCACTTTATGTTGTTCATATAGACGGTAAGAAAAATCGTTTGATAGTTGGGACGAACGAAGAATTATTCAGCTCATATTTAATAGCCGATAAGATAAATCTTTTTGGATGTGAAAAAATAGAAGATTTAAAAAACATGAAATTGATAGCGAAAACTAGATCTAGAGATAAATTTCATTCTTGCAGTATAAAAGTTTTAGAGAATGATAAGATAAAGGTAGACTTCCTCGAAGAGAAGGTTAGGGCTGTAACTCCAGGACAGGGTGTGGTATTTTATAGTTATGATGGTAAAGTCATGGCCAGTGGATTTATAGTTAAATAACGGAATCTAAAAAATAAAAATTATTTGAAATAATAAAGCCCAAGTCTCTAGACTTGGGCTTTTAAAATTATAAAAAATTAAGAACTAAAAATTATTTGTCCGCTGCCGTCTAAAGCCATGATAATTCTCATAGGATCATAGTCAGCAAAACTCTTATTCCAAGATATTATAGAAGCTAGAAGTAATGCTTTGTTATTAAAGTTTTGTATTATTTTCTCACCTTTTTTCAATATAAGAAACGCTTTCACCTTACACACCTCCTGAAAGTAATTGTGGAAATATCTTCTTACTAGAGTATACCACCTATATAGGTAGAATAAAATTAAAACTCCATTAAATATTTTATAAGTTTGCACTCTATAAAATTAATTTTTTTTAATATTTGCCATCTATTTAATTAGACGTAAAATAAACAAAAAAGTTTAAGGATGAACAGTTTTTTTTATTATTTTTAATAAAATAATAAAAAATGTTTGACAAGGGGAGAAAATTAAGGATATAATCAATTATAAAATTGAATATGAACTTCGGGGCAGGGTTGAATTCCCTACCGGCGGTAATAGTCCGCGAGCGTAAGCTGAACTAGTGAAATTCTAGTACCGACAGTATAGTCTGGATGATAGAAGTTTTTTAATAAAAATTTAATTTAATGAATCTTTAAAATGGTTTTTCTTTGGGCTCTATTTTTATAGGCTTAGATAAAAGTGTTTTTTAGAAGATTATAAATTAGAAAAATATTAAAAGTCTAAAGCCTCAAGTAAAAAAACTTGGGGCTTTTTATTATTATCTAGGAAATTACACCGAAAAGGGTATAATACTAATAATTTATTTCATAGACATAGAATTTTGTGATAAAATTCATGAAAAAAATAAAAAATCATAAAATCTAGATTGTGCCTGTCTGGATACAACGTCACGTTGCTTAAAAAAAAATATATATGGGGGAAAAAATTATGAGAACATTTGAAGGGAATTTTAATGGAGAAAACATCAGAGTAGGAATAGTATGCGGGAGATTCAATGAATTTATTACTTCTAAATTATTAGGAGGAGCCAAGGATGCTCTAGTTAGACATGGTGTAGATGATGAAAATATAGATGTAGCATGGGTTCCAGGAGTATTTGAAATGCCATTAATAGCTAAAAAAATGGTTGAAACTGAAAAATACGATGCAGTAATAGCTTTAGGAGCAGTAATAAAAGGATCAACTCCACATTTTGATTATGTATGTGCAGAAGTATCTAAAGGAATAGCAACTGTATCTATGGATGCAGGAATACCTGTGATCTTTGGAGTTTTAACAACAAATACAATAGAACAGGCCATAGAAAGAGCAGGAACTAAAGCAGGAAATAAAGGTTTTGATGCAGGAGTATCAGCTATAGAAATGGTAAACTT
>DAOUPY010000408.1 GCA_030625925.1 Fusobacteriaceae bacterium
AAATGCATATGTTACAGAATCCCCTTTAAAAATAGAGAAATTCGTGGAATGGATTTCCGAAACTATTGAAGGTATAATAGATTTATTCAAGAAAAAATTTGTTAAATTTTATGAAGAAAGTGAAATAGATATAGTGTCTAAAGAAAAAGAATATATGGAATGGTATTTAGATAGAATTCTTTCTGATACTGCTGGGTCAGCTGGACTTGAAATAATAAGACGTGTTGTAGGAGATTCTAAAGTTATTGAAGTAACGAATGTTACTGATATTGAAAAACGCTTAAAATTAGAAAGAATGCTGATCTTTATAGGAAAAGAGATGATTTTAAATCGTGAAAAAATAAAAACTGGGAAAGATTATGTTGAAATTTTTGGAACATATAGTTAATCTAAGGTTTATATGTTGTCTCAGCTAGTAAGTCATGATCATTATTGTAGGAACACTCCAGCCGAAGTATAACGACTATCAACTTCGGAATAGAAGCCCACAAACTGAGCTTTGTCCGCCAGGGACACGAGTATCTAAATTGCTTTTATTTGAAATAAAATAATTTAGAATGTGCTAGAGGCGGAAACAGGTGGAGTATGAAGGGTGAAAGGAGGTATTTTTTCTTTTAGCTTTTTCTTTTTAAAATAAGATAGGTCGCCGATAAAATCATCCCGCCTCCTATAATTGTTGAGACTCCTGGCATTTCATTAAAAAATATTCCTCCCAATATAACAGCTCCCAATGGATCTATATAGGATAAAACTCCTACATGCTGAACTTTTATTCTTTTTATTCCTTCAAAGTAGAGGTTTAATGCTATACATGTATGGATAACGCCGACTATAATCATTAAAATTAAAGACAGAGTATTAAATCTCTTCATATTTTTGATCACAGGTAAAAAGATCAAGGAGGAGATTCCCATCTGGAATAAGCTGATTTTATGGGATGGAACATCTTTCAATTTTTTTACACTGATTGTAACTAAGGCATAAAAAAATGCAGCGATTAATCCATATCCAACACCCACTATGCTAAAATTACTGCTTTTTTGAGACCCCATCAAGGTCATTAAAATTATCCCTGAAAAGCTTAGTCCAACTGCAATTAAAGTTTTTTTATTGATACTTTCCTTTAATAGGAAAACAGATAGTATAGTTACGATAACGGGAGCTACATAGTAACTCATTGTTGCTGAAGCAATAGTTGTAACTTTAATTGCACGAAAAAAGAAAAACCAATTTAGAGCAATAAATAATCCACTCATAGAAAGGATTAAATATTCTTTCAAAGACAATTTATTGCTGATATTATCTTTCTTTTTTGTAAGTTTTAATATTCCCAGGACTATAAATGCTATAAATACTCTGAAAAAAACGATAACCTCTGGTGGCTGATCAATATATCGTACAAATATCCCGACACTTCCCCATATAATCATTGATGATATCATCAATAGATATCCTATATTCATAATTCCACTCCTCTAAAACTATATATTTAGGCATACTGTACCATAAATTTAAACTTTAAGCTATGAAATATAATTAACCTAAATATATTTTTTTCCCCACTGATTTAAAGTATCGAGAATAATTTTTAGATCATCTCCCTTAGGTGTTAATTTATATTCTACTTTGGGAGGAATTTGAGGATATATCTTCCTGGTAATTATCCCTTCTTTTTCTAAACTTCTCAATCTTTCAGTAAGCGTTTTTGGACTTATGCCATTTAAAAGATGCAATAGCTCGTTAAACCTCAGCTTGTCTCCCATGAGGTTTTTAATTATTAAAAATGTCCATTTATTTCCTAAAATTTTAAGAGTTTCCTCTATTTTACACCCCTTTGAATATACCTTATCCATGTCTATCTCCTCCAGTGTTTTTCTTTGTAATTGATGTTTCTCGCTTAGAAAGCCCCCTAATAATCTTAAGATACAATTCTTATTTTCTTTAAGATTCTATTTAAAATAAAGTATTTTGATGATTTTAAAGAAAAATTATGGCTGTTTGCCCCGGCGGGCAAACTCTACGGTTTTTAATGCGTGCACCATCGCGAAAGTTCAGTGTGTAACTAATTATATTACAAAGCTAGTAAAGAATCAATACTTTCTTAAATGAAACTATATAACCAAATGGAAACTACTTCACATACAAAACTCTAGATGCTATCGGAATCGATTTTATTAATTCTAGTTAATTTTTTAAAATCTATCATTATCTCATCTTTTATAGATATAATTTGAAGTTTTTAATCTATTCTGTTATTATGATAATAACGTTATAATATTTTGTTTAGAGTAAAAAAAATATTATTAAGGGAATAATTCTGAAAAAGGCAGAGCAGGGGAAATTTTGTGACGCAAAACTAAAGGGTCTAAGTCTATTAAGATATGACAGCCAGTTGCCACAACTTTTTTAGAGGTATGCTGTTTGTATAATTACAATGCA
>DAOUPY010000507.1 GCA_030625925.1 Fusobacteriaceae bacterium
ACTGCTTAAAAATTTAAAGATAATGAACCAGAATGAAAGTTTAGAAATATTTACATTTTTATATTAAATTAAAATTTATTGAATTTTCATTAGGAAGCACTAAATTAATATGTTAAAATGAGGTGAAAAAAATACGCATTAGGTTTCTGAATATAAAGGATCAATTATAGATAAAATTATAGTTGAATCTATTGGGAAAATGTAAATATTTATGCTCCTATGAAATATAAAAAAAAATGAGGTGATTTTATGAAAAATAATTTAAAAAAAGGATTTACAATAATTGAATTATTAGTTGTAATAGCTATGATTGGTGTTCTCGCTGGAACTGTTGCACCCAAATTATTAAAAGAAATGAGAAAAGCTACAGTAGCTAAAGTACAACATAATTTAGGAGTAATAAGATCTAGGCTATCTCTAGATGAAACTTTCTTAGAAGAATTTCCAAATTTATATAGTGAAACAAGTACAGACTTATTAAAAACCTATAGTATTGAGTCTACTCCTTCATTTAGAGATGGAGCAGGAGAAGGTCATGAAGCTACTTCAAAAGTAGTTTATTCTAGGACTGATGACGGTGGCTGGGTATATAATAGGGATGAAGGAGAGATCTATGCTAATTTACCAGATGGAGCATATACAAAAGATGAAGAATATGAAATATGGGGCGGAGAAACACCTGCCATATCTAAAATAACTTACAATGATAGTGATAATCTATCTTATGGAAGATTACAATTTAAAAATGAAGATGGTGGCTGGGAAGATATGGTAGATGGAGAGGTCTATTCATCAGATACAGAAATACAATATCTTCCAGATGAAGATAATGTTTCAGGGAATGCAAATCAAATAAGCATCGGAACGGAAACTGGAAAAACAGCTACCGTAGATGATTGGGGAGACGTCACTGGAAATACAGCAGTATTAGAATCAGAAGATGGGACAATTATCACTACTACAGTTTCATCTGGAGAATTAAAAGAATTTAATGGGCCAAAAGCTCTAGGAAATGGAATAGGGAGTAATGAGGTTAGTTCAGGATTAAATAAAAATCAAACACTAACAGTAGATGTAAAAGGAAAAGATATTAATAAGGTTGTTTTCACTCTAGATGGATTAGGATCATGGTTTGATGAAAACAGTAAAAATGCTACTAAAATAAATATTACTGCCTATGACGAAAATGATGAGAAAATAAGCACACAGAGTGGATATCGAGAATCAGGATTATTTTCAGACACATATACTTTTGAGATAACACAGCCCGTTTCTTATTTTGTTCTAGGATCAGAAAAAGGAAAAGAAGGGGCATCTGGAAACGGTACCTATGTAGTGCAAAATGTAACTTTAATAAAGAGTGCCCAAGACTATGTTAGTTTAACAATTAATAATCCAGATGGGACAACAGAGGAAATATCTAAAGATATACTTTTGGATGATACAAATTCAGGTGATCCTATTACTATAAATGAAAAATTAGAAGGAGATGAATAAAAAATATAGTTAAAGATCTTTTTATATGAAAATTATATAATAGACCTAATAAAATCAAGGCTCTTTTGAGAGTCTTTTTTATTATTTAGGGAATTATAATCGTCAGATATTGTAAAAAAACTTGTTTTTTTATTTTAAATTTATTCCAGGCAATTCTCGAATGTTCGGTTGGAGACCAGCTTCTGTTCGACCAGATATTTGCTTTCCTCTTTCATCCTTATTGGAGACGGACTCGGAGGATCTCCAACCTCGGG
>DAOUPY010000269.1 GCA_030625925.1 Fusobacteriaceae bacterium
GCAAGTAAATATCTGAGAGTTGCACTTCTTGTGGCAGCAATAGCAATGGGAATCTTTATCCTTTTACCTCATTCAAAAATGGGATTATATCCGGGAATGGCAGCTACATTAGGATTTGGAGCAATTATCTTCACCATGAGAGCTGTATTCTTTGCACCTATCAATGAAATTCATGTACCTGATCACATAAGTGGAGCAGCGATGTCTATCGCCTGCATCTTTGGATATTCACCATCGATGTTTGCATATACACTATATGGAAGTATGCTGGATGCTCATCCAGGAATAGCTGGTTATAGAATGGTATTTACTACAATGATCGGATTTGCTGTTTTAGGAATTCTTATCACAACAATACTTATTAAAATGATTGACAAACAAAATAAAGCTAAGAAAACTGCATAATCGATAAAAAATATTTAATAATTTTATCTTCTTTAAAGAAGATAAAATAAATGGAGTTTGCCCGCCTAAGGCGGGCAAACCTCTAATTTTTAAAAATATGATACAAAAATTCAGTACACAAGAAAAATATCAATATAAACTTTGGAGGATAAAATGAAATTAGGATTAGAAACAGAAAGTTGTCACCTTTCTTTCCAGCATGGAAGAATGGATATATTTAAATTTATAGAATTTACCCATGAATTAGGGCTGGATGGTGTTCAAATAAATATTGTTACAGATTATAATTTGGATCCAAATTGGGCAACGTTGGGAAGCGTTGATCCAGAACATCTTAAAAAAGTTAAGGCATTAATCAACAAATATAATATGTATGTAGAGATCGATACAAAAAACTTAGACTACGACCACTTAAAAGAAGTAATCGAAGTATCACATTTTTTAGGTGCTGATATAATCAGAACCTATATCCCGATTGTATCCAATGTAAGGGATGAGGCAGAAGACGGATCTGCAGGAGCATTCGATGCTGCAAAAATCAGACAAGATTTTGATCCTAAGTGTTTTGACGATGGGGTAGAAAAATTAAAAAAATTAATTCCATTATTAGAAAAATACAGAATTAAAATTGCATTGGAAAACCACGAATATGAAACATCGGAGGAATTGGTAGATGTAGTTAAGAAAGTAAACTCTCAATGGATAGGATTACACTATGACTTTGGTAATTCCATGATGGTCTGGGAAGAACCTGTCCAGGCTGCCGAGAACATGGCTCCGTATACATTAACAACACACTTTAAAGATCATATCATCATCGAAGATCCCAGTGATAAATATGGATATGTAGTTTGCGGTGTCCCTGCCGGTGAAGGAAATATCGACCTGGATAAAGTTTTTAAAATAATGGTGGAGAAATCAGATCTTAAAAGAATCAACTTAGAGATGTGTTATCCGTATTGTGCACAGTTTAAGAGAAGTCCTGGTGCGGGCGGAGTATTTAAAGTCGGTGAAGGAGCTTTCAAGGTTGAAAAACAACTCTATGATTATGACCTGATCAAGCCGCTTCAATATTACTATCCTCATGAAGTTTCAGAGGAATTATTGGAAGAGTTAATTGTAAAACAGATAGAAGGCGTTAAAACAGGTGTTAAATATTTAAAAAAATTAAGAGATAAATACTGTGCAAACTAGAGGGATTTCCCCTCTAGTTTTTCACCTTAAGGAGCAATTATGAAAAAAAAAGGATTAGACTATTTGATAGTCTACTTAGGCTGCTTTATACAAGCCTTTGCAATTACGTGTATACTAAAACCTAATAACTTGACTGTAGGAGGAATAACTGGACTTTCATTAACTATAGGTAAAATAATATCTATAAATTATACATATCTATATTATTTTATTTGTCTTTTAATTCTTTTTGCCGCAAAAACTTTTTTGGGTAATAAAGAAGCCAAAAAGATAATTCTTCTTTCCACAACCTATCCCTTAATTTTAATGATAATGAATAATTTCAGGTTTAATTTTTTGAGTGATACTCCGGATAAGTTATTAATCTGCATCTATTATGGAATTTTTATGGGTGTGGGAACGGGTCTGGTCTTAAAGAAAGGATTTTCTCAGGGCAGTTCCGATACTCTCTCCAAGGTAATTCAAAAAAAACTGTTTCCATTTATAGGAATAAATCAAGTGATGCTCTGTATAGACATATTTATCTTACTCCTATCAAGTTTTGTCTTCGGGAAAACCGCTGTATTATACGCTATTATTATTCAAATGGTATACAGTAAATCTATAAGTGTGGTCTTATTTGGATTTGGTTCATCATTGGTAAAAGTGGTGATTATAAGTGATAAAAAAGATGAAATTGAAAAATTTTTAGTAGATAAAATCCATAGAAGATACAGTATTGGATTTCTTAAGGGAAGATATAAGGAAGAAAAAAGAGAAAAAATTATTTCCATCTGTTCATTGAGGGAAGCTATGCTGATAAAAGATTTTATAAGTAAGATAGATGTGAATGCATTTATAAATTTCGTTCCAATCATTTCAGCCTGGGGAAGAGATAATGGATTGGAGAAGTTAGAATTAGATATTGAATAATAATTTGGAGGTTATATATGAAGTTATCAAGTTATCTTAATCCTAGGTGTATCTATTTAAATTTAGAGGGAGATACCAAGGAAGATATTATTGGTCAAATGATCGATAATACGGCTAAATACGACAAAACATTCAGTGAATCTGTGGATTCAATTAAGAAAGCTGTTCTTGCCAGGGAGGCTGAGGTCTCTACTGCCATGGGCAGCGGGATCGCTATCCCCCATGCCAGGGTGGATGGATATGACGATATCCTTATATCTATCGGTATCATGAAGGAGCCTATAGAATGTGATATGGCAGATATGAGAAATAAAGACCTGGTAAAAATATTCTTTATGATCACTGCTGAGACTTTAAAGAGTAAGGTTATCCTAAAAATCATGTCATCTATTACTAAGATTGCCATAAAGGATAAGGCCTTGCTGGAAAAAATAAAAAATGCCAAGACAGGAACCGAAGTCTATGATCTTTTAAGTAATATCAATGTTAAGATTGAAAATAAGATTACAGCAGAAGATGTTATGGATCCCACAATAAAACCGGTCAGCCCATACGACACCCTGGACAATATAGCCAGAAGGCTTATCACCGAGGAGAAACCGGGATTCCCGGTAGTGGATGATAATGGAGATTTCTTGGGAGAGATGACCGAAAGGGAGCTCATCTCCTACGGAATGCCTGACTACACCTCGGTAATGGATGATCTGGATTTTTTCACCATCGGTGAGCCCTTTGAGGAATATTTAAAAAACGAGAAAACAGCCAGAATTGAAGATATTTACAGGGAAAAAACAGTAGTTGTAGACAGAAAAACTCCTATAATGGAAATATGCCTGCTC
This sequence comes from Fusobacteriaceae bacterium, assembly GCA_030625925.1. GTDB lineage: Bacteria > Fusobacteriota > Fusobacteriia > Fusobacteriales > Fusobacteriaceae > Psychrilyobacter. The sequence continues at coordinate 3,351 of DAOUPY010000269.1, forward strand.
ATGGTCAATAAAGGCTTTACCAGAATATATGTGGTTGAAAATGGTAAATATTACGGTACAATTTTGAGATCACATATAATAAAAAAAGTTTTACATATATAAGTTTAGGAGGAAAAAAAATGCAGTTAGCAATAGGTTTAATTATATTTATTACGACATTTTATTTAATAATCACAGAAAAAGTCCCAGGTCCCA
>DAOUPY010000291.1 GCA_030625925.1 Fusobacteriaceae bacterium
ATTATATTAAAGTTTAAAAGAGCTATCCTCTTATTAAATTTATATTACTCTTCATATTTATTATTCTTTAACAATTAAAAAATACCTCCCATTATCGAGAGGTATCTAATATTATTTTTATATAGTCTTTAATTTTTGTCCTGTTTTTCTTAGTGCTGTTTCAGAACCAGTCCAGCATTCTACACCGTCTAAGTCTGCCACTGTTTCAGCTCTTAAGATTGGATCAAGTCCCTGTTTTCTTTGCTCTGAGTAATCAGCTAATAATCTGAATGCGATTGGACCTAACTTTAATATTGCATATAGGTTTAATATAGCCATGAATCCCATGAATAAATCCGCTAATCCCCATACTACTTTTAGTCCTGCAATTCCTCCTAACAATACCATCATAACAACTGCTGCTCTATACCCCTGTAACCACAATTTATTCTCTGTCATAAACTCTATATTGGCTTCCCCATAATAATAGTTTCCAATTACCGAAGAAAAAGCAAATAAGAAGATACATACAGCTATAAATATTCCACCGAAGTTTCCTAGATGCATACTGAGTGCCGACTGGGTCATTTGGATTCCATCTCCGCTAAGTGACTGGTATCCTGATAAAAGGATAATAAATGCAGTTGCACTACAAATTAATATTGTATCTGTGAATACTCCCAAAGCCTGGATTAAACCTTGCTTTACAGGATGTGATACTGTAGCCGTAGCCGCTGCATTAGGAGCGCTTCCCATTCCTGCTTCATTAGAAAATAATCCTCTTTTAATACCCTGCATAAGAGCTGCACCTAGTGCTCCTCCTGCTGCTGATTTAAAATTAAATGCTCCATCAATGATCATCCCAAATACTGCCGGTATATGAGTAATATTCATCACGATAACAACTGTTGCTACAACAACATAACATACTGCCATTACAGGAACTACTTTTTCCACAAAACTTGCGATCCTCTTTACCCCGCCAAAGATTATAACAGCAGTCAATACTGCTAATGTAATGGCAACTACAGTTTTACTTATACCAAATGATCCATTAAATGCCATGGCAATTGTATTGGATTGAACCGAATTAAAGATAAGTCCGAAACACACTGTAATCAATATTGAAAATGCAATCCCTAATTTTCTATTCTTTAATGCCTTCTCCATATAGTATGCCGGTCCGCCTCTAAATGCGTCTCCGTCTTTTACCTTGTATAGCTGCGCCAAAGTAGATTCTACAAAAGCAGATGCAGAACCAATAAGAGCTAACATCCACATCCAGAATACTGCTCCTGGTCCTCCTGCTGCGATAGCCAGTGCAACCCCTGCCATATTTCCAGTTCCTACTCTAGAAGCTGTACTTATACAAAAAGCCTGAAATGATGTTATACCTTTTTCCTCTTTATTTCCCTTTACTCCGTCTGCTGCTCCTTCAGTTAAAAGTCTTATCATTTCCTTCAACATTCTGAACTGTGCAAAATTTGTTTTTATGGAAAAATAAATCCCCACTCCTATTAAACCTACTATCAATACATATGACCATAAAATGTTATTTAAAAAATCTACCATATTCTATATTCCTCCTTATTCATTATTAATTATTTCATAAGTATAGTATATATAACTCGCTTTGTCAATATATAGCATATATGAATTTCATTGGTTATTTATAGGTTAAACCTATAAATCGTCGTTTTGTTCAATATTACACATATAAAAAAGATCATAGATTTATTAAATTTTCAGAATCTCCATTAAAATTCTCCTCTAATTTTGTTTGTTCTGGGGCTTTCATCATATCTTTATAATAATTATGTGAATAAATGTTAAAACAAAAATAAAAGACAGTCCCGGGGACTATCTTTTACTAAGGCAACCCCTTAATATTCAGTATTGCAATTATTTTACTCTATGAGGTTTTTCCCAAAAATGACTCTATCCTCTTATTTTTAGGAGATACTAAAATTTCATTAGGAGTCCCCTCATCTGCAATTATTCCATCCTCCATGAATATTACCCTGTCAGATACTTCCCTGGCAAATTTCATTTCATGGGTTACTATTATCATACTTATGTGCTCAGAAACCAATAATCTTATGAGATCTAAAACTTCTCCTACTAATTCAGGATCTAAAGCTGATGTAGGTTCATCCAGTAATATCAGCTTGTTTTCCAGGGCCATGGCTCTTCCTATTCCTATTCTTTGCTGCTGCCCTCCACTGAGTTCTTTAGGATAAAAGGCTTCTTTCCCTTCTAATCCTATTTTTTTTATGATTTCTCTTCCTTTTTTATCCGCTGATTTTCTGTCTATTTTTTTTACTATTGTCAGAGCCTCTGTTATATTTTCTAAAGCTGTTTTATTCTTAAATAAATTATAGTTTTGAAATACCATGGATGTCTTTTGTCTAAAAGCTACTATATTTTTATTTTTATGATTGCCGGCCTCTTGCTTTAAACCATCTATTGTTATAGAACCCTTTGTAGGTTCTTCCAAATAATTTAAACATCTCAAAAAAGTTGATTTCCCACTTCCAGAAGGTCCTATTATAGACACAATCTCTCCCTTTTTCAGAGAAAAATCTATCCCTTTCAAGACCTCTACTTCTCCAAATTTTTTCTCTAACTCCTTTACTTCCAATATATTAATATTATTCATAATTTTCCTCCTAATAAGCTCTATTCAACTTGATTTCCAGTGTTATTTGAATTCTTTCAAGTAAAATCACCAGCCCCCAATAGACTAAAGCCACAGCCAGATAACTCTCTAAGAATCTGTAAGAACTAGCTGCTTCTAATTGTGTCTTTGCCATAATATCAGCAAGTCCCAAGGTAAAGGCCAGTGACGAAGATTTCAACAGGTCTATAGAAATATTTACAATAGAAGGAATTGCAACTCTTATCCCTTGAGGTATAACTATTCTTATCATCACTTGGAGAGTGTTCATTCCAACTGAGTATCCTGCCTCTAACTGCCCCCTGTCCACCGACGATAGGGCTCCCCTTATAGTTTCAGCCATATAAGCAGAAAAATGTAAACTAAGTCCCAATACTGTAGCGGTAAAGGCATTCATATTTATAAATATAGGAAATACCTGAGGCAGTCCATAATAAATTAAGAACAACTGCACCAGCAATGGAGTTCCTCTAAAAAATGACACAAATAATCCTGTTACTTCATATAAAACCTTCACTTTAAAAAATCTAATAACTGCTATTAATATACCTAATAAAACCGATATTAATGTTGATATAAATGTTATTTTTAATGTTAACCCCAAAGCCTTAAATAAAATTGGGAATAAACTTATCATTGCTTCTACTTTAAAATCCATTTTTTTCCTCTCTTTAGTCTTATTTTAAAAAAAATAGGCAT
>DAOUPY010000391.1 GCA_030625925.1 Fusobacteriaceae bacterium
TAAAAAGGAGTATAAAAAGTTGCTGATAGAGGAATTTCATAGTTCTAATAAACTTATTGTCTCAGCTTCCGGGATAGCCCATCATGATATAGGTAATATTATAACTAAAAAATTTGGGAAAAAAATATATGTAGTTGGAGATTTTAAAAATGGGATAGAGGAATATAAAACATACTCTCCTAAGGTTTTGATAGTAGCCTCTATGATGGCGAACATTGTTATGAATAAGGGAGGATATTATGAAAAAAATTAAAAAAACTATACCTCATGGGATATATGGAATCACAGGAGAGAAGTTTGCCAAGGGTAGATCTAATATAGATTGTGTGAGATCTATGATTCATGGTGGGATAAAGATAATCCAATATAGAGAAAAGGAAAAATGTATAAGGGAAAAGGTAGAAGAAATTATAGAAATAAGAAAATTATGCCGTGAAAATGATGTTATTTTTATAGTCAATGATCATGTGGATATAGCTATTTTAGTGGATGCAGACGGGGTGCATGTAGGGCAGGATGATATGGATATATCCCACGTGAGAAGGCTCATTGGAGAAAACAAGATAATTGGTAGATCTACTCACTGCCTTGAGCATGCAAAGAAAGCTGTATTAGATGGAGCCGATTATATTGGGGTAGGGCCTATATTTAAAACCACCACAAAGGAAAAAGACCCCGTAGGGTTGGGATATTTGGAAGAGGTAGTAAAGAATATAGATCTTCCCCTTGTAGCTATTGGAGGAATAAAAGAGAGTAATATAGAAGAAGTAAAAAGATTAGGAGCAGCCAGCATATGTCTGGTAAGTGAGATTGTAGGGGCGGAAAATATTGTAGAAAAAATAAAAAAATTAAATGAAATAATAGGGGGACAGGATGAATAACTATACTACACAGATGAATGCTGCTAAAAAAGGGATAATAACAAAGGAAATGAGAGATGTACTGGCATCTGAAGCTATCGATGAAAAAACATTACTAAAAAAAATGAGTGAAGGGAAGATCGTGATACCTGCAAATAAAAACCATAAATCTCTCAGGGGAATAGCTGTTGGAGAGGGAATGAAAACTAAGGTAAATGTAAACCTGGGAGTATCGGAAGATTCTTATGATTTAGATTTAGAGTTTGAAAAGGTAAAAAAAGCATTGGAATATAAGGCCGATGCAATTATGGATCTCAGTATATACGGGGCTACAAAAGAATTCAGACGTGACCTGGTAGAATATTCAGACGTTATGTTAGGAACTGTACCTATGTATGATGCAGTGGCAAAATACGGAAAAAACATAAAGGATATGACGGTCGACGATCTCTTTGAGGTAGTGGAAGAACATGCAAAAAATGGGATAGATTTTGTGACTATCCATGCAGGGTTAAATAAAGTATGTGCTGAGAGGGTAGATAACAACCCCAGACTGACTAAGATTGTAAGTCGTGGAGGAGCTATCTTATATGAGTGGATGAAGTTAAATAATAAAGAAAATCCATTCTATGAGCATTATGACAGACTACTTGATATCTGTGTAGAGCATGATGTAACCCTTAGTTTGGGAGACGGCCTCAGACCTGGAAGTATAAAGGATGCAACAGATGCTCCTCAAATTCAAGAGTTATTATTCTTGGGAGAACTGACAAAAAAAGCATGGGCAAGGGATGTACAGGTAATGATCGAAGGACCTGGACACGTTCCATTACATGAGATAGCTTCTAATATGCAGCTGGAGAAAAAATTATGTCATGGAGCACCATTTTATGTATTGGGGCCACTGGTTACTGATATTGCTCCAGGATACGATCATATAACTTCAGCTATTGGAGGAGCCTTGGCGGCAGCCAGTGGAGCAGATTTCCTTTGTTATGTAACACCGGCAGAACACCTGAGACTGCCAGATTTAGATGATATGAAAGAGGGGATAATAGCCTCTAGAATAGCAGCTCATGCAGGGGATATAGCCAAGCAGATTCCTGGAGCTATAGAGTGGGATAATGCCATGAGTAAAGCTCGTGGGGAATTAAACTGGGATAAGATGTTCGAACTTTGCATCGATCCTATAAAGGCAAAGGAATATAGAAAGTCATCCCAGCCTATAGATGGAGAAACTTGTACTATGTGCGGGGATCTCTGCCCCATTAAAAGAACTAAAGATCTTGCATAATGAAAGTTTTGGACGAAGATGATTTTAAACGAGATGACTTTAAAATAAAATTTATTGGAAAAATTGATAATTTTTTTATTTTAAATTCCATGCTGGAGGATCTAAAGATTACTTCAAAAGATGAAAAAGAACTTGTTTTAAATGTTTTTTTTAGAAGATCTAAAAAATTATTGGACAGGTTGCTGGATATAATAGATCTTTTAAAAGGAAATTATTCCTTTGAGATCTACTCCTCCGACTATAGATTTAAATTTGTAGATTTTTATGGAAAGGCTGTATTCAACTCTGAAGATAAAAAACACACAGGTAAATTTATAATAGATAATGGTTATAAAACCATTGAAATATCTAAGTTTGAGAAAGTGTTATGAAAAAAATGAAAAAATATTTTCAAATAAAAGTTGACCAGATGAAATAAATTGT
>DAOUPY010000376.1 GCA_030625925.1 Fusobacteriaceae bacterium
CATATAAAAAGATTTGCCCATTATGCAAAAAGAATAGAGTGAGTTATGATAGAGGAAGAAGCGGTAAAATATAGTCTAAAAAAATATCAGCTTATTAAAAAAATAATTAACATTTAAAATTGAAAAGTTACTAGATAGTTATTTTATAACTTCCATAATAAAACCAATAAAAACAAGGGCTACAATACCCTTGTTTTTTTAGTGTTCTTTTTTTAATAAAGCATTAAAAACTTTGATTATAAAAAAATGTAAAATAAATAAAACTGATAATCATGAAAAATGTAAAGAAAAATTAGAAGTTATTTATAAAGAACTTAATATGAATAACAATCTAAACTTTTTAGAAGGGTTGGAAAAGATAAATATTAAAGATCTTCATTGGGGCCTCTCTTTTCCTGATACTTCAGTTTAAGATTTTTAGTAAAGTTATTTCAATAATAGGATTTTTTTTTATAAAAAAAAGGAAATAGAACAAAAAGAGAGAATAAAGGATTAACTTTATTTATATTAAACTAAAATTTTAATTGATTGTTTTTATTTTTAATACAAACATGATGTAGTTTTTCTTAAAAATAAAAATATTATAAAAGGTGGCTGATTTATGAATAAAAAAGAAATTATATGTTTAAAGTGTAAAAAAAAATTCGTAACAGAAGTTGATCAAAATGGGATTCCATATAAAAAAATATGTCGAAATTGTAAACAAAGGAATAAAACATATGGGAAAGGATTAAGTGGGACTTATTAAATTTTTATAAAATGGGGGAATGGCGATGATAACAATTATTTTACTTTTATTTTTGACAAGTATATTGTTTTTATATTTAAAAAGGAAAAAAACAGAAATAACAAACTATGTGTATATGAACGAAAAATCAAAAAAATATCACTTAAAGGGATGTCCATATGCGAAAAACCTAAATTCAATTCCTTTAGAAACTGCCATTAAAGATGGATATTTGCCATGTCAGATATGCAACCCAAAATAATGGGATCTATGTAAGGTAGGAGCTGCTAATAGAAAGGCTGGTTTTGAGAATAGAATTAAATCACCTTGTTTAAAGGCAGGGTTAAAAGGATCATTTATAGAAGAAATCAGTGATTTTGTAGGAGTTAGTTGCGACGGATTACGATGAATTATCAAAATCACTTTAATTTATATCTAAAAATTATTTACACCGCTAAAGCCAGCTATAAATTATAGTTGGCTTTTTACTATTTCTAATGCAACTTTCCTCTGACAAAAAGAACAGAATTGAGCCCTTCACTTACATCCATAAGTTTATTATAATACGAGATCTCTTGATCTTTTTCTGGAAGGCTGAGACCGATTAAAACTAAACTTGCCTCAGATGACCATTCTTTTATTGTATCATTAATATGCTGGCTGGAAACTATAATCTCTACCTCAGCATCTACTCTTAAGGTTAGGAGCATCTCAACGAGAAGAGCCTTCCTGGAAACAATTTTATCTTCATTGCCTACAAGACTTAGGAGTCTGATCTTTGCACCCTTCCAATCGTCATTCAAGGTCATGAGGTGAGCCATTGTTAGCATAAGATTACCATTATTTTCCAGACCTCTCCACCAAATATCAATAGATTTCTTTTGTTCGAAAAAAGTTTCTTCCTGGTTTTGACAAAATACCAGGATATTTTTATTCAAATAATTGATTTTTCTCATAAATTCTACAATGGGTTTTATATTTTCTTTATCCCTGGACATTCCTATAAGAACGGTATTTGGTTTGAGGAGACCAATCCCGCTAGATTGTACAGTTTCTAGGAAAGTATCTGCCATATTTTCTCCTACCACTACCTCGGAAAAGGCTAGGATTTTATTTTCTTTGAGATAAGAATCCATATTTTCCCTGGCATCTTTAATTTTCTCCTGCATATCCTCTAGATGTCCAAAAAGAAATCTCACAAGAGTAATCATACCCCGGCCCTTGGAAAAATGATTGGCTAAATAAATTAAATTACTTCTATTTTGCGGATTCCCAGAGAAAACAATGATATCAGGTTTCCAGTTTTTCTCCTGCTTCTCATTGAATCGAAGTTTTAAAAGACATAGTCTGATAATAGACACTAAGACTCCGTCTCTAAGATCTCCCCAGGTTCGATTAATATTTTTTTTACTGATATAAAGGTAGATCATAAATGTAAAGGTAAGACATACAACCGTAGCTGTAAAATTGATTAAAAACATCACAGCATAAGACCCGAATGCACCTATTAAAGAGATGATCCAGTGAGTTTTGAAGGTGGGCCTGAAACTTGGATTACCAACTAATTTTTCCAGAGCTACTACCATATTGATAGCTCCGTAGGTGTTTAAAAAGAACATAGTGATAATAGGAGCCACAAAGTTTAGATTAACCATTATTATAAATGCAAATGCAATGATAAAACTTATAAAAGTAGCTATCCTAGGTTCGTTAGCTTTACCGCTTCCACGACCTAAAAATGGAGGTAAAACACTGTCTTTAGCTAAAGCCTGCATGGTCCTGGGAGCCGAGATCATACTTCCGAGAGCAGAAGAGAGGGTCGCAGCCCAAATCCCGCCGATAATAAACATAGGAAAATTAACCTTGCTTATGAGTACCAGCTTATTGTTAATGAGCTCTTCTGCCGGGACATTAAATCCAAACCAAAATATTTGCAGGGTATAGATTAAAAATGT
>DAOUPY010000251.1 GCA_030625925.1 Fusobacteriaceae bacterium
CTTGTACCTATTTGGGATATGGCAAAGCATCTGAGGATACAGACACCGACTATTGATTCTATGATTCATCTGGCATCCATCCTTCACAATACAGATTATTACCTGAGTGGAAGAACGATAATTGATATGGGATTAGAGGGGTTGTCTCTGGAGGAGATAAAAGAATTTGTAAGGACTGGTCATACATCAGATATAAGGGGAGTTGAAATGTAATGAAAAAATATATAGGTGCTGCAATCGGTAATTGTGTACATGTAGGTGGTGCTGTGAACTTTTTGAAGCTTGCAGAAGAAGAGGGACATTCTACAGAATTTTTAGGAGCGGCTGTAAGTATAAATAACTTAATTGACTGTATTCTTGAAAAAAAACCTGACGTGGTGAGTATTGGATTTAGATTAACACCTGAGTCTGTAAAACCCTTGTTGAATGAGTTGGAAAAAAAAATTTATGATTACAAATTAGAAAATATTGAATGGATTTTTGGGGGAACAAAACCAGTTGCTGAATTTGCAAAAGAATACAAATTTTTTTCTAAAATATTTGATGGTACAGAAGATTTAGATGAGGTCATTGGTTATTTGAGGGGAAAAAACTTAAAGGATCTTGTCATTCATGAATCACAAGATATTATAGAAAGGATAACATCCAGATATCCTTATCCTGTTATAAGGCATCATTTTGGGCTGCCCTCTTTAGAGGAAACTTATGAAGGAATTAAAAAAATTGCAGAAGCTAAGGTTTTGGATGTAATTTCCATAGGACCTGATCAAAATACCCAGGAAAACTTTTTTTCACCAGAGAAGATGAATCGTGATTTAGATGGTGCAGGGGGAGTACCTCTAAGAAAAGTAGAGGATTTTGAAAAGTTATACCTGTCTGCTCAAAGGGGAAATCACCCGCTATTAAGATGTTATAGCGGAACTGCAGAGATTTTTAAAACTGCAGAACTCCTTCAAACTACAATCAATAATGCTTGGTGTGCTGTACCACTATGCTGGTATAATGTGCTAGATGGCAGGGGAGAAAGATCGCTTATTACCTCTATCAGCGAGGGACAAGAGTTGATGAGATGGCATGCCGAAAGGAATATTCCAATAGAAGTCAATGAAGGGCATCATTGGAGTCTTAGAGATGCTCACGATACTATTGGTGTGGTTATGGCTTATCTGGCAGCTTATAATGCCAAAAAAATGGGAGTAAAAAATTATATCTCTCAATATATGTTCAATGTACCAGCTTGTATGCACCATAGAATGGACTTGGCAAAGATGCTTGCAAAGGTTGAATTAATCGAATCATTGGAAGATGAAAACTTTAAAGTATTCAGACAGGTAAGAGCTGGATTGGCAAGCTTGAGTACAGATTTAGATGTGGCCAAGGGGCAGTTAGCAGCTTCTACATATTTAGCAATGACTTTAAAACCTCATATTGTGCATGTGGTAGGTTTCAGCGAAGCAGATCATGTGGCAAAACCCGAAGATGTAATTGAAAGCTGTAAAATTGTAAGGGGAGTGATAAGATCAACCCTATATGGAATGGCAGATATGAGACAGGATCCAGTTGTACAGGATAGAAAAAATGAATTGATAAAAGAGGCTAAATATTTATTGAGTACCATAAAATCATTATATGTTGAAAGTAAAGATCCATGGTGTGATCCTGTAGTTATTGCAGATATGATTAAAAAAGGAATTATAGATGCTCCCCATTTGAGAGGAAATAAAAGTGCTAAGGGAACATTAGAGACAAGAATTACAGACGGAAAATGTATGGCATATTCCAAAAAATTAGGAAGAGTTATATCGGAGGAAGAACGATTGTCAGAATTATTAGATTTTTACGCATAAAAAGATAGTCCTTAGGACTATCTCAGACTGTAGACAATCAAGTTTACAGTCCTTTTTTTTTGATTTTTATTCGTATTGTAATATCCTAGTATTAGGGAGGCGATTAATTATGATGAAAATTAGAAATTTAAGCAAAAGAAGTGTTTCTACAACATTTTCTTTAGATCAACTTGTTCCTTCAAATCATATTATTCGAAAAATTGAAAATGCTATTGATTTATCATTTATTTATGATAAGGTAAAACATCTCTATAGTTCCTTTGGTAGAGAAAGTATTGATCCTGTTGTTCTTTTTAAAATTGTAATTATTCAGTATACTTTTGGGATTAAATCTATGCGACAAACTATCAAAGAAATTGATATGAATATTGCATATAGATGGTATCTTGGATATGAAATTCATGAACCTATCCCTCATTTTTCTACCTTTGGTAAAAACTATTCTAGACGTTTTAAGGAAACTGATATTTTTGAAACTATTTTTTCTCAAATAATTAGTGAAATTATCGATTTAAACTTTATTGACGATTCTTCTGTTTTTATTGATGGAACTCATATTAAGGCTTGTGCTAATACTAAAAAATCTAAGAATGAAGTCGTTGAAAAAAGTGCTAAATTCTATCAAACTGAGCTTCAAAAAGAGATAGCTTCTGATAGAGGAAATCATGGAAAAAAAAACTAGATTTTCAAAATAACCCTGAACTTAAAAATTCAAAGGTCAGTACCACAGATCCCGAATGCGGTATCTTTCATAAGGGGGAACATAAAGTTGTCTTTGCATATTCATCTAATACTGCGTGCGATAAAAATGGTTTTATCCTTGATTTCGAAGTTGCTCCTGGAAATATACATGACTCTAGAAGTTTTCCAAGTCTTTATTCTAAATTAAATTCTAAATTTCCAAACATTAAAAATTATGTTCTTGATGCGGGCTATAAAATTCCTGCGATTGCTAAATTATTAATAGATGATAATAAAATTCCAATCATGCCGTATAAAAGACCTATGACTAAAAAAGGTTTCTATAAAAAATATGACTATGTCTATGATGAACAATATGATTGTTATCTTTGTCCTAGAGATCAAGTATTAAAATATTCAACAACAAATCGAAATGGATATAAGGAATATAAAAGTAACCCTAGAATATGTGAAAATTGTATATACTCAGTTAAATGTACCGACAGTAAAAACTCAACAAAGGTAGTAACTAGACATGTATGGGAAGAATATATGGAAAAAGTTGAAGATATAAGACACACTACTGGTTCTAAAGCCATTTACAATTTACGCAAACAAACCATTGAACGAGTTTTTGCAGACGCAAAAGAAAATCATAAAATGAGATATACACAATTTAAAGGATTAGCTAAAATGAAAATGGAGCTAAGCCTTATTTTTGCATGTATGAACTTGAAGAAACTTGCTCTTTGGAAATCCAAGAATGGGCTTTTTTTTGTTTTTGGAGGTGTTTACAACCTATTTCAAGCTCATTCAAAATTATATAGAAAAAATATGACTATGTAAAAAGCAGATTTAACGAAATTTTACTTCCATTAAATCTGTTTGTCTACAGTCTGAGGCGTCTAATTAATTAGACGCCTCTTTATATTTAATGTTTTTTATTGTCTAGGAAATTAAACCTATAAAATTTGCTCCATCTCATACCACACAGCTCCGCCATGAGTAGAAGCTGAAATCCCTATCTTCCTGTATCCCATCCTCTCATACATCCCCATAAGGTTTTCCTTGCAGAGCAGGAGGATCTTCTCCTTTTTCATCTTCTTAGATACCTCGATGAATTCTTTCATCATTATCTTGGCTATTCCTTTTTTTTGATGGATAGGATCCACAGCTACGGAAAAAATAACTAT
>DAOUPY010000185.1 GCA_030625925.1 Fusobacteriaceae bacterium
TTATATCTCTAGAGGGATTATATTTTGTAGAAAAGCTATATTCTTCAACGATCTTTCTTCCAATTTCATCATAAGGAGTTTTTCTTACCTCTATTATTCTATCTAGTTCTATTTTTATATTTTCTTTTATTTCTTCTTCAATTTCTATTTCTTTATTTTCTACACCAATAATATAATTATTTATTTTTTTTCTATTCTCTAGACAATACTTGAGATCTTCCTCTCCTAAATTCAAAGTTTTCCTAAAAAATTCCAACAATGTCATAAAATCATTATGTATAAAAAATTTGAATAATCTCATCATCTCTCGGATACAAGGGTGATTAACAATAGAAAGACTATTCTCCATAATATAAGGAACTCCTAATTTCTTTAGGTTTTCTCCGACTTTATTCAATGCATCTTTCGTCCTTGCCACTACACCTATCCCATGATAGTTTATCTTCCCATCTTCCCTTATCGTAGTAAATCTCTCTTTTATATCTACTACGATCTCTTCATAGAGGTTTAAATCGACCATTACAGCTACAAACCCCTTGTCATCTTTTTTACTACATTCAACCTCTTCGTAACTCCAGCCTTCTTCCTCTATAGATTCATAATTTTTAGATATTGAACTAAAAAATGTATTTATAAAGTCTATTATCTTTTTTTCGCTCCTATAATTTGTTGATAGAGAACTGACTTTTCCATCTAAAATTTTGTCAAAGTTTAAAAATAAACCTTTATTACCTCCACGCCAAGAATATATACTTTGTTTTTCATCTCCTACAATGATTATATTCTCACACGCTTTGGCAATTGGTTCTATTACTTTCCATTGAGATACACTGGTGTCTTGAGCTTCGTCTAAAAATAATGTGGTTATCTTTCCACCGATAATTTCATAAAAATTGTTAGTTACTTCACCATTTTTTATTAAGTCCAACTCTTTCTTTTCCAGATATTCACTGGTGTAGTTTGTGATATCTGAGAAAGTTAATTTTTTTTCTCTAAACTTTATATCATCATAGATTCCCCTAGTTAATTTTTCAATTTTCAAGATATCCTGCTCATAAGGTAAAACATCTGTAATAAAAGCTATTTTATTTATCCCATCCCATATTTCTTTTTGTGCCTTATCTAATCTTTCTTTAAAATCAACTAAACTTCCACCCCTTGTTTGAGTGCCATTATAGTATTTTTCTTTAGATAGAACATCACTATTTTCTAAAATATATTTTATCACTTCTTCTGAATTAGAAAGATCCAATTGAAATTCATCATATATTAATTTACTTGCTTTCCCTATTAATTTAACAAATTCTTTTTTAGGTAGTTCAGCTAACTCTTTTAAAATCTCAAATACTTCTATAATATTTCTATATAGTTCTTTTTTCACAGATTCTACATTTAGAGTTTCATTTTTATCTTTTAGTAAAGAAAATTTCCATCTTTCTTCAGATATTTTCTTTATGACATTGATATATTTTTCCACTTCTCTATCTGCTGTTTTTTCCAAAAATTCTTTCACTTCATTGAATGAACTCCCGTCTATAATTTTAGAAAAAACTTCTCCATAGACCTCTTCTGCTTCTATTTTATTGGCCATAGAATAGCTATATATATTTAGAGAAGGTCCAATTGCTTTTTTAAAAATTTGTCCAATAAATGAATCGATAGTATATATTCTAATCTTATCCTTATTTTGCAAAAGTTTCTTTTTCACGTTCTTTATATCTTCTCTATTTATTTGTATTTCAGGATATAGTTCTTTTATACTTTTTTCCAAATTTTCATTTCCACTACTTAATTGATCTAAAAATTCAAAAATTCTTTCTTTCAATTCTGCTGTTGCTGCACGGGTAAAGGTCATAAATAAAATTTCATTGTAATCTTCTCCTAACAACAATCTCGATATATACTCCAATGCCAGCCTATACGTTTTCCCTGTTCCTGCACTTGCTTTTACTATCATCCTATTTTTGTTCATCATCATATTCACCAACTTTACATATGTCTATATAGTCACATCTATCACAACTACTACTTATTTTTCTCTCAAAATTCCCAAGATCAAAAAATTCTTTTAATTCAGTTTGTAAAACTTTTAATCTTTTATCCTTACCTTCAGGATCTATTATCTTTCTCCCTACCTCATCTTTCACCATCTTTATAGTCTTACTTTTTTCCAGTTCTCCTTTATCTACATTAAATATGTATTTTTCTGTCAAATTTGCTTCTCCTGCATATAATATACTATAAAAATCCAACTGCCTTTCGTTTAATTTTCCAGTTTTAAAATCTATTATATACTCTCTTTTATCGGTTTTTATTATTAGATCCGCTTTCCCGACTCCTTTAACTTCTAATTTTTTCTCCCCTTCCATAATATCTCTTTTTAGATTTTTTTCAATTATCAAATCTACTACTTTCTCCGTTGATATCTCTTTCGCCATTTTTTTAAAGAATTTTTCTACACTATATACTAAATTTTTATATACTATTTCTTTATAATATTTTTCATTTAGCTTAGGTAATTTCAACCTTCTTTCTCCTACAAATTTCTCTAGATCTTTCATTATAGATCTTCTGCTTATATTTCCACTCTCTATCGATAAATAATCTTTTTCCACCCTTATTCGATCTAATACAGCCTCAAATAATTCATGGGCTAAGATCCCATATTCTCTCAAAGTTAAATTTCTCTCTACTTCTAACTCCTCTTTATTTAACCTTTCTAAATATCTCAAATACATCTTATACTTACAATTAAATAATTCACCACACATATAAGCATTTATCCTCATGGGATTTTTCAATTCATCCAATTCAAATTCCATCTTAGTAGGAGCTTCCCCTTTTGGCAATTCTTCAGGTTTTTCTATCTTCGATATGGGTTTTATTATTTCAATATAGTTTCCTATAGATTGCTTTATATGTTTAACTTCTATACCGTATATGTCTATTATCTCCTCTACAAATGGCGATAATGAACTATCTTCACCTAGATTTTTTACCCCGATTATTGTAGAAGATTCACTGGTCAATATAGCTCTGAAAAAATTATATTTTTCTTCTAACCTCTCTTCGTCAACACTTTTTATTCCTAAATCTTTCTTTTGTTGTTCTGTAAATAAGAAGGTGTTTTTTGCCTTTTTAGGTAGATACCTATCTGAAGTATTCATTAATAGAAGATTTTTATTTAGCCTTGTTTCAATCTCTTCTAAACTTGCTTTACCTAATTTTCTTATATCTTTTTCATTTTCACTTGTTCCTTTAACCTCTTTTACTTCTTTAAATTCCAAATATTTTAATATTAGTTTTAGGAGCCCCTCTGATTTTTTACCTTTCCCAAAAAAATCCTTCCATTCATCAACTATATCTAATTTTTCAATCACTGCTATTTCACTCAATGCTTCAAAATATTTCCCAATGTTATTTTCATTTATTAATTCTATTAACGTTTCTTTATTGAAAGTAATTTTTTCTAACCACTCTTCAAGAGTTTCGTATTTTCTCATTTTTTCGATATCTTCAAATATTTTCATGATGAAATGCCCTTCTTCTAATTTTTCACTGATGACATATTTCGTAAGATATTTATAACCTTCATTAACTAATTTTTTCAATCCTTCTAATTCTTCTAATTTAATATCATAATATCTAGATATTTCATCCCATTTTATAACCTCTACCGCTGTATGAAGTTCTATTGCGATTTCATTCTCAATTATTTCTAAAGTCGATAACAACTTATAGATCCCATCTAACAGAGTAAATATTGGGAATTTTGAGATATATTTTTTATTACTAAAAAATTTATTATACTTGAAATTCTCATTATTCCCATCAAATATTTGGAATTTCATATTTTCTTCTTCAGGTTTATACTCAGTTAGCTCTAATACCTTTAATAATTCGGTAAAATTATCATCTACCGTAAAAATGTTGATCTGTTGATTTGTTTTTTTTATATTTTTTTCTAATGTTACACTTTTCATAACCAGATTTTCCTCACAAAAATCATCTTTATCCATCTGTAATTTTAGAGTTATGATAAACCCATCTGCCTCTAATTTTTTAACTATCCACTTCTCCAAAGGGGTAAAATGAATCTTATTATATATAACTATTTCTCTATATCCAGTCAGACTTTTAGATGTATAGTTTTCATCCTTTATTATAAAAGTTGGGTCTGTATAATTTTTTTCTGCCAAAAATTTTATATAATTTTTTTCAATTTCCAAAAATGTATCATATATATTTTTCTGCCATTTTCTGAGGTCTTTGATCTCTGTTAACCTATATTCCTTTAGCAGTTTGAAAAAGTTTAAAAAATTAGCAGCAATATCGATTACATCGTAATAACTTTCTACCCCTAATTCAGTCTCATTCTTAGGACTCAGCGATCTATAAAAAGCTATTACCTGTTTCTCTTCCCGTAATACAATCTCATCACTTAAAAATAAGTTAGTTTTAAACTCCCCCATACCCATAAATTTAGGCTGTTTCAAGAATATTTTTGGAACTCCATTGAGTTCTTGATTCTCCAAACTCTGCAT
>DAOUPY010000326.1 GCA_030625925.1 Fusobacteriaceae bacterium
AAATTTTGTGTAATGGATTTTAAATTTTTTCTCTGTGAAACTCTAATTAATATCTTCGTGTAACTCTGTGTAACAAGAGACTTAATTGAAAAACTCATAATAAAAAAATAGAGGTGAAAAATGAATATTTTATTAGAAATTGGTATGGAAGAGATACCAGCAAGGTTTTTAAAACCTGCATTAAATGACCTAGAAAAAAATATGAAAACTTATTTAAAAGAAAATAGGATAGTCTTTGAAGAGGTAAAAACATATGGAACTCCTAGAAGATTGATATTATCCGTATCGAACCTAGCAGAAAAACAAGAGGATTTAAACATATTAAACCAGGGACCTGCAAAGCATATAGCTTTTGGATCAAATGGTGATCTTACAAAGGCAGGAATGGGATTTGCAAAGTCTCAAGGGATAGAGGCTACTGATTTAGAGATAGTCGAAACTCCTAAGGGAGAATATATTGCAGCAAAGAAATTTGTAAAAGGAAAAGAAACTAAGACATTATTGTCTGAAGCTCTAAAGGGATTAGTAGAAGGATTAACTTTTGCTAAATCTATGAAATGGTCAGATAAAAAAATGAAATTTGCCAGGCCAATCCAATGGATCTTAGCCTTAGCAGACAGTGATTTAGTTGAATTTGAAGTGGAAGGATATAGGAGTGGATTAATCTCTAGAGGACATAGGTTTTTTGGAGAAAAAGAATTTACTGTAACTGGTATTGATGATTATTTTACAAAAGTAAGAGCTAACAATGTAATCGTTGATATAGAAGAGAGAAAAAATATGATCGTTGAAATGATCAATAAAAATTGTTCATCAGCAGGGGAAAAAGTAGTTATTGAAAATGAACTTTTAGATGAAGTAACGAACCTTGTAGAATACCCATATCCAATGGTGGGAACATTTAATTCTGAATTTTTAGAAGTGCCTCAAGATGTGCTTATCATCTCTATGCAGGTACATCAAAGATATTTCCCAATCTTAGATTCAGATGGAAATTTATTACCTAAATTTGTAGTAGTAAGAAATGGTATAGATGGATCTGAAAATGTAAGAATAGGAAATGAAAAAGTACTATCAGCTAGACTTTCCGATGCAAGATTTTTCTACCAAGAGGATCTTAAGAAGCCATTATCTGAAAATGTAGAAAAATTAAAACATGTTGTATTCCAAAAAGATTTAGGAACTATTCATCAAAAATTAGAAAGAAGTAAGAAGATAGCTGAGAAATTAGTGGATATCTTAGGATTTGAAGGGAATAAATCTGATATATTGAGAACAATAGAGTTGTCTAAAGCAGACTTAGTTTCTAATATGATTGGAGAAAAAGAATTTACAAAATTACAAGGATTTATGGGAGCAGAATATGCACTTAGATCTGGAGAAAATGAAAAAGTAGCCAAAGGAATAGAGGAACACTATTATCCTAGATACCAGGGAGATAGATTACCTCAAAATATAGAGGGAGTAATTACAGGTATCTGTGACAGGATAGATACTTTAGTAGGCTGCTTTGGAATAGGGCTTATTCCAAGCGGGTCAAAAGACCCATTTGCTCTTAGAAGATCAGCATTGGGGATAGTAAACATTATATTTAACTCAAAATTAGATCTATCTATAAATGAACTTATAAATATCAGTCTTAATATTTTGGAATTAGATGGAGTATTGAAAAGAGACAAGGAAAAAGTAAAATCTGATGTAATGGAATTTATGAATCAAAGAATAATAAACGTATTCTTAGATAAAGGATATAGAAGAGACTTTATAATGGCTGTCTTAGATGTTAAAAATGAAAATTTATTAGAGGTAGAAAAGAAATTATTAACACTGGATGAAGTATCTTCTAATGAAAACTTTAATGAATTAGTTTCCCTTCTAAAAAGAGTTGGAAATATATCTAAAGATTATAAAGGTACAGTAAACATCAGTGAAGAGCTTTTAAAGGAAGATTCTGAAAAATCTTTACACAACTTTTATATGGAGTTTATGGGGATATCTGAAGAGATCTTAGGTAAGAATGATTACCTAACTTATTTAAAAACGATTCTTTCAGGAAAAGAAGTTATAGATAGCTTCTTTGATTCAGTGATGGTAATGGATAAGGATGATAGTATAAAAAATAACAGATTATCACTTCTGACTTCTTTAAATACGATATTCAACAGGGTAGCAAATTTAAGCTTAATAGAGGCAAAATAAACAAAAAGGATTGGTCGCAGACCAATCCTTTTTGTTTTGTTGTATCTTCCTCTCATTAAATTATATAGACTAAAAAAGCAGAGTATTTTCTTAAAGTATCACTATTTCTAGGTCAATAAAAACTAAAAAAAAGATTGGGAATGTGTACTGAAAGTAAAAAAAGTTGTGTACGAAACAGGAGCATTCTAGTGTTTTAAATTGAAAAAAATTGAAAAAAAATTAATAAAAAGGTATAATTTTTATCTAGGGGAAAAGTGAGGTGGCTAAAATTGAAAGAAAAAGAGATAATAGTAGATATTTTGACAGTAGCAAATGCTATTTCAAGAGCTGGAAAAGAGTTGTTGAATGATGTTTTGGAAAAGTATAATATAAGTTTTGTAGAGTATTATATGCTGCGTCATTTGGAAAAAAATCCAGGAGAAACGCAGTATAACCTTTTAAAATATACAATGTTAACTAAATCTAGAGCTAATCAAATAGTTAGTAAGTTAGAAAAAATGGAGTATTTGGTGAAGAAAACAGAGATGGTAGGATCGCTCTTAAAAAAACCATTATATTTAACAGAAACAGGGAAAAAAATAGTGGCAGATGGGGTAGAAGAGATCTACGAGAACACCATAAAAAATCTTAGTGAGGAAGAGAAATTTAAATACGAACTATATAGGAGTAAGATGGTTGAAATTTTGATGAATATGAGACTTACTTTAGGAACAATGACACCAGAATATTTGCAAGAAAAATAAAAAAGGCATAATTTTCA
>DAOUPY010000194.1 GCA_030625925.1 Fusobacteriaceae bacterium
CATTGGCGTCGTTCAAAAAGAGTATCAAAACTCAACGGCATCTATAAAGGAAAGCAGGGATCTGATAAAAAAATTAAAAACAGTATAAGTATAAGGGAGTCAATTTTATGAATTATACACCTATATTAAAGGAGATAATTGATTATGTTGAAAACAATATCTATAGACCTATTACTTTAGATGAGATTTCAGCTAATTTTTTTATCTCAAAATTTCATTTCCATAGAATATTTAAAGTTTATACAGGTATCTCCTTTGGGCAATATACAGGCAAACGAAGGCTGCAGTATATTGGCGATGATATTTTAAATGACAGAACCGCGGAAATTTGGAAGATTGCTCTTAAATATTCCTATACCCATCCGCAAATTTTAAATAGAATCTTTAAAAAATATTATAATATTACTCCTACACAGTATAGGAAAGAAAATACAAGAGCGCTTATACAGGAGAGGCTGATCATCTTAGAAAAGGAGACTATCTCCCTAAACGGAAAGATTAGAATCGACCTTTCCTTGGAGTATTTTAAGAAAACAAAGGTTTACGGCCTTACCTACTCTATAGATCTGACTAAAACTCCCCTTACTGAAGAGGAGATAGTGGCATTTACCAAGATAAAATCACAAGATTTTATTGCCATCCCTCAACTAAAAAAAATATATTATATTTCCATCAAAAAAACTAAAGAGACCTACACCTTTGGGTTTTTTACCGATAAAAAACTTAATTTCTCAGAAAATTTTACTATTCCTTCAGGCTTATATGCTCTTCTACACTATTCTGGTGATCGATTGTACAACTCCTTAGGAGTGGTAATAAACGACATACAGAGCATTTTTGACAAGGAACACCTCGCACCAAATACAGATACCTTTGAGGTAGTTCAGCAGTTTTTCATAGACAATCCAGCTCATTATTCCATCATGATCCCTGTAGAAGTCAGCAGATAATGGCAATAACATCATAAATACTCCCCAAGGCGATATCATAGGATATATCGTCTTTTTTTAATGTAGCAAGAATGGTTTAACTCTTCTACTAAAAAAATGCTAAAATTTAATTAACAAATTATTTCAGTCTTTGGGCTAATTTAATTTTAAGAACTATCGTGTGTGTATACACATTAAAAAATAGGAGGATATAGATGAAGGCAAAAAAAATAATATTAATTTCATGGCTGCTCCTAATAACAGGATGTTCCAGCTATGTTCCAGAGACTCATGAAGATCTCATACAGACAAGAAATGATATTCAATCACAGGATAATTTTACCCAGGATGAAGATGGGGATTTAAAAAATCAAAACTTAGTTTTTGTCCATGAAAAATGGTGGTCAAACTATAATGATCCAGATTTGGATAAGCTGATGGAAGTAGCACTAAACTCCAATGCAGATCTAAAAGCAGCTAAGTTAAATATCCGGGCTGCTACTACAGCTATTGATGCGGCTGATCACAGTGCTTTTCAAATGGGACTCTATGCAGGTGCAGATGTTCTGGGCACCAGTGAATCATATACAAAATCAAAAGCTATCCCTGGACCAATGGGGACTACCATCCTTCCAGAAGATGCCTTGGCAGGAGAAACTGCATATACAGCTGGGGCAGGGATCAAAGCCAATTATCATTTTGATTTCTATGATAAATATGAAAATTTAACAAAGCAGCAAAAGTATCTGGCTGAAAGTGCTAAATTCCATTCAAAACTAATTGAACTGAACATCACTACAAATATTGCTAAACTTTATGGACATTATATCTATACCCAGGATGAAAAAATAAATCTCGATAAAAAGCTGGCTATATTGATGTCTGTAGAAGATAGGGTAAGATCAAGGGTTGAACTTGGCGGAGGAGCAGAGGAGGATCTGCTGATTATTCAAAATAAGATCCTAACCTTAAAAAGATACATCAATTTAAATGAATTTCAAAGGCAGTGGACTGCAGAGACTATATATTCGTTGTCATCTTACAAAAATAAAAATCAGGTAGAAAAAATACTAAAAGATGCCGCAGATTCCCACCTTATGGAGCAGAAGTTTATCATTCCTGACAAGATCTCCTCTGACGTTATTATAAATCGTCCAGATGTGCAATATTATCTAATGATGATTAAGTCTCAAAAAGCCAAATTAAAGTCATTGAAATCAGATTTCTATCCTCAAGTTTCAATTGGTGGAGATTTAGGATATAGAGGAGTTGGAATAGACAATAGTTTTAAAGATTTCTCATCTTTAATGTGGTCATTTGGACCAAGAGTATATCTGCCAATTTTTAATCTATCTGGTATCAAAGCTAATTATAAGATCGCTGATATTCGAGTGAATGTATTTATTGCAAATTACAACAAAACCATCAATAATTCCATCCAAGATATCAATACCAAGTTGAGCAGTGCTAAAACATCAAAGACCAACTATATAAACTTAGATCGAATTGAACAAAATGAGAAGATAATCTATAAAAATTCAAATTTAAAATTTAAAATCGGAGCTATTTCTGAATATCAAAATTTAAAGGATCAGTATATCTATCTGAATTCTTCTCTCCATAAAACCCAGCAGGCCTACAAACTTTACTCAGATCAAATCGACCTGATCAATAGTTTGGGAGGAGTATATAAGAACCAAAATCAGATAGAAACAGAGAATGAAAAAATCTAAATTAAAATTAAAAATTTAAGGAGTTATATCTATGTCGGAAGTTATAAAAGAAAATAAAAAAAATGCTAAGAAAAAAATTGGGACCTTTATTGGTGGAATGGCAGTTCTTGGAGTTCTTTATGCACTCTATTTTTTCCTTTTCAGTAATGGCTATGTAACTACTGAAAATGCCTATGTTACAGGTAATCAGACTGCTGTAACCGCTCAAATAGCAGGAAGTATCACTCAGATAAATTTAGTAGATACTGCAAAAGTAAAAAAAGGTGACCTATTGGTGGAATTTGAAAACACAGACTACCAGCTGGCTCTGGAGGGGGCAGAAATTGCCTTAGCTCAGGCAGTTAGGAATTACTCTTCCCTTGAAACTAATGTTTCTAAGTATCAATACATTTTGAAAGAAAGTCTGAATAATTTGACTAACGTGGAAAAAAATTATGAAAGAAATTTAAAATTATTTAATGCTGGTATCATTAGCCGTCAACAGATGGACGCAAGCACCACCCAGCTAAAAAATGCCAAATTAGCAGTTTCTCAAAGAAAAGAAGCTCTTTCAAATGCAAAATTACAAGCCAGCTCAAAAGATGCCTATAGTCATCCTTCTGTTCAAAGTGCCATTTTAAAATATAAACTAGCATCTCTAAATCTGTCTCGAACAAAAGTTTACGCACCTGTAGATGGTGTTATTGCTAAAAAATCTATCTCTTTGGGACAGAAAATTGGAATTGGATACCCATTATTTTCCGTAGTAGATCTAAATAATGAATGGGTAGAGGTAAATTTAAAAGAAAATCAAATGAAACATATCCAGATTGGAAATAAGGTAGAATTGACAAGTAGTTTAAATAAAAAAGTATATGAGGGTCATATCACAGGTATCTCTGCTGGTACTGGAAACGCTTTTTCCCTCCTGCCCCCTCAAAATGCCAGTGGTAACTGGATCAAGATCACTCAAAGACTCCCCGTAAGAGTAGCCTTTGATAAAAAAAGTTTAGAAGATAATGGAGCGCTTCCTCTTGGAACTACTATGGAAGCTGAGATTGATACCAATACAACAGAAGATAAACTTTCCAATATTGAGATCAAATCTTCTAATCCATATACTCTAAACATACCAAAAATTCAAAAGACAATAGATCGTATAGTTAAGGCAAATTTATATTAACTGCATAGGAGGGTTGTATGCCAGAAACAAATGATAGGATCACAGGAAAAATAATTTTTATAACTATAGCCCTTGCTATGGGTTCATTTTTAAACATGTTAAATGCCAGTATAGTCAACGTCTCTCTCTCTCATATTGCTGGAGACTTTGGGATAGCAATCAGTAAAAGTACATGGATCATCACTTCATATTCTGTTGCTGAAGCCATAGTATTACCCCTTATCGGGTGGTTGACGTTACAGTTTGGAACTGTAAAACAATATATTTGGTCCACAATATTATTTGCCATAGCTAGTTTACTCTGCGGGATGAGTTTTTCTCTCTCCTCTCTGGTAGCTGCCAGATTATTACAGGGTGTTGTAGGAGCTAGTATGATTCCGCTTTCTCAGACCCTGATCATGAAAATTTTTCCCAAGAAAAAACAGGGAATTGGAATAGCTATTTGGACAATGACCCTTATACTTGGTCCCATCCTAGGCCCGGTTATTGGAGGGTCTATTACTGATGTAGCATCTTGGAGATGGTGTTTTTACTTTAGTATCCCGCTCTGTTTTTTATCTAGCGGCGTAATCTACTATATGTTCAAGGAGGAGTATGCCTCTGAAAAATTTACAAGGGTAAAAACTGACTTTATAGGT
>DAOUPY010000033.1 GCA_030625925.1 Fusobacteriaceae bacterium
AGGAAGATATTCATTGTTCTCAATGGGAAACTCAGCAGCTTTTGAAAACCTCCATCGTAGAAAATCCTTGAATCCTTTAGTAGTTCTCAGCCATGGGTTGTAATATCTTTCATTTTTGTAGTTTGCAGAATGCAGGACCTCTGTCTTTTGTATTTTTGTTTTGGAGTCTGAGTCTCTTATTTCTCCTATGACAATAAGAGTTATAAATATCATAAAAATTATATAGATAATTTTTTTCAATTAAATCCCCTCCTATACATTAAAAATTAACCTATAAATTTGTATTATTAACTGAACTTTCGCGATATTGTATGCCTTTAAAAACAAGGATTTTGCCCGCCGCAGGCAAATAGCCATAATTTTTCTTTAAAATCATCAAAACACTTTCTTTTAAATATAATTTTAAAGAAAATAAGAATTACATATTAATGTTATTGCGGACTTTATAAGCGCGAAACACCAGTTACTACATCTATATTAAGTATCTTATAACATTTTTGATCAATATCAAAAAATGTTTCCTTTTCTTTCTTATTAATCTCTTCCTTCCCTCTAAAAATTAACCCTTATGATTATATAGATAGTTATCTTAAAACCCAAATAAGAATCTAATTTATTCATTGATATTATTGAGATTAGATAGACAACTTATCATGGAAAAAAGTAAAGGCTGCTACACCTATACCTAATGAGTAGAAAATACTAGGTATAAATCCCTTTCTAATCAATAATCCTTCCTTACCAGACGTCCAACAACAGTGCAAGCTGCTACAACTACGTTAATACAAACTATATGACTTACTCCTTCTCCAAGAGTTTGTTCAGCAAGAATTAGTGTAGGATTTATATTTATGATATTTGTTTGAATTTACTTTCAAGATCAATCAAATTTTCTAAATCTTTTTCCAACTGATTTATTTTACTTTTAATATTTACCATTCTTTGGGTTATTTTTTCATTTCTATTTTCAAATTGATAATCTTTTTCTAATCTGTTTAATTTTTTTTCAGCGACTAATTTCCTTGTTTTTCTTAATTCTTTGATTTCTTCTAATCTGTTAAACATAAAACAACCTCCAAAATATCCTTTCTCAGATTATTCAATTAAAAATTACTTTACCTTTAAGCTTAGCTCAACTTTTAGTGATAAATATGAAAAAAAGTTTTCAGAATAATTTTTATCATTTTTAATATTCAAAATCAAATACTATAATATTAGACTTTTATTATAGTATTTGATAATTGAAAATTGAATTAATTCTCAATCTAACTAAAAGCAAAGGCTACAAGGCCTATACCTAATGAATAGAAAATACTAGGTATAAATACCTTTCTAATTACTAACCCTTCCTTACCAGAAAGTCCAACAACTGTACATGCTGCTACAACTACGTTAACACAAATTATATGGCCTACTCCTGCTCCAAGAGTTTGTTCTGCAAGTATTAGTGCAGGGTTTAAATTTATGAGATTTGCCACATCATATTGAATAGCTCCAAAGGTAAGATTTGACACTGTCCCACTTCCAGAGATAAAGGTTCCAAGCATCCCTATAAATGGGGCGATAAAGATCCAAGATCCTGAAAAGGAAGAACTCATTGTGGTAGCTATATATTGCGGCATAGATGCATAACCAAGACCATTGATCCAAGAGTTAGAAAATATCTGTACCAGAGCCAGTGTAGGAAATAATATTAGTGTAGTATTTTTTACCTGTCCAAATGAGGTGAAGCAGGCTCTCTTAAATGAATTAAAGTTTGAGTTTTGAATAGATATAGTTAAAAGTGCTATTAGTATCAATACAGTTCCTGGAGAATATAATAGAGGCCACTTCCCAGAGATTTGCTCAAATCCCATTATATTTTTCCATGAAAGATCTATAGCTGTAGTTGTAAAAATTTTGATAACTGGAAATATTCTAGTCGCTAGTAGAACTACAACTACAAGGATATATGGAACCCAAGCTCTAAATAACGACATCTCACTCTTAGAGTTATTTTCCTCTACCTTTGACTCTTCATCTAAAGCTTCTATCCATACGTGCTTAGGAATTAAAAACTTCATTTTACAAGTGATGGTAGCTACAAAAAGTCCAGTAATAGGAGCAAGAATAGAAACAAATTCAGGTCCCACAAGTTTTGCATATAAATATGCAGATAGTGTATAGACTAGACCTATCAAGATAGACCAAGGAGCCATCTCAAGGATAGATTTCATCTTGTTCTTTTTACCAAATGATAATACTAATACCACTACAAGAAGCAGAGGCATAAAGGTACCAAGAAATATATCTAGCTTAGTTATCAATATTGCTATACTACCAAAATCTTGTGTGCTTAACCCTGAAACATTACTAAGTCCTACAAAAATTGGAGTTCCTACAGCTCCAAATGGAACAGGAGTACTATTTGCAATAAGTACTAATATAGCGGCAGTTAGTGGCTGAAACTCTAATGCCACCATTAAAGCACCAACAACAGCAACAGGAGCACCAAATCCAGAAACTCCTTCGAGCAGAGCACCAAATAAAAATGCCAGTATTATAGCTAAAACTCTCATATCTTCAGAAAGGGCTTTAAACCCTTTATTTAATCTTGTGATAGCACCTGTGTTTTTTAACATATTCAAAAGAACCATAGCACCCAAGAGTATGAGAAGTATAGTCAGTGCTTTATGGATCCCTTGAAGTGATGAAGCGATCAGAACTCTCGATTCCATGCCCCAAATGAAATAAGCACTAAAAAGTAAAGTTACATAACTTAATGCCATTCCCTTTTTAGCGGGCATCTTTAAGATGACTAAAAATAACAAAGGAAAAACTACCGCAATAAGGGCTGTAAATAATAACATATTTGCCTCCTTTTTATAAAAAAAGATATAAAAAAATACCCCCATCTATAGATGGTAATGGGAGTATTTATATTTGATAGTAAAGCCTTTAACTAAAAAGACTTCTACTGAATTTATTTGCAAACCTTTCCAGGATTTAAAATATTTTTTGGATCAAATGATTCTTTTATACTAACCATTAAATTAAGATGACCTCCATTGTACTGATTGAACATATACTCCTTCTTAGCAAATCCAATCCCATGCTCTCCAGATACTAATCCTCCTAATTCTAAGGATTTATCATACATTTTTTTAAAGACATCTTTTCTCTTTTTATTCCATAACTCTACATCCATACTATCTTTACAGATATAAACGTGTAGATTCCCGTCTCCAGCATGACCAAAACTAGGTATTCTGATATCAAATTCTTTGGCTAATTGTTTTGTATACTTAATAAATTCCGCTACATTATTTCTAGGAACCACTACATCACATTCATCCATTTCATCAGTCGATCCATGGATTGCTTCTAAAAATGCTCCTCTAGCAGACCAGACAGCTTCCTTTCTTTCCTCTGTGTCTACTAAATAAGCATCCAAAGCCCCTATCTCCAGGCACAGATCAGCTACTTTTTCATAGTCTTTCTCTACCTGTTCCTTTGAATTCCCGTCAAAAGTTAACAAAAGGTAAGAATCACTGGATTTATCTGGAAATATCTTCCCTAAATATTCTTCTGCAGCAAAGATTACTTCTCTTTGTAAAAACTCAATAGCTGTAGGAATAGCTTTAGACTTAATAATACTTGGTACTGCATCGATCGCAGTATTCAGATCTTCAAATGGAACCAGCAGACTGATCGTATGCTTAGGAAGAGGGATCAATTTTAAAATTACTTTTGTGATAATCCCCAAAGTTCCTTCAGAACCTATGATCAAATCTTTGATACTATAACCAGAAGAGTTTTTTACTACTTTTCCACCCACTTCAATAATTTCTCCAGAAGGAAGAACAACTTCTAATCCTCTCACATAATCCCTGGTTACACCATACTTTACAGCTCTCATCCCGCCTGCATTGGTACTTATATTTCCTCCGATTGTTGCACTTTTTTCCCCTGGATCTGGAGGATAGAAAAAATCTTGCTCTTCTACATATTTACTTATCTCCATAAGCAATACTCCCGGCTCCAATGTCAGAGTTAAGTTTTCTTCATCCAATTCTAAGATCTTATTCATCCCTGTAGTCTCGATAACTATTCCTCCAAAAAGAGGAACACATGCTCCCACAAGCCCTGTTCCCGATCCTCTGGCAGTTACAGGAATATGATTTTCATAGGCATATTTCATAATATCTGAAATTTCTTTAGTAGAATAAGCTTTCACCAGTATATCCGGCATCTTTTCTATCCCACCTAATTCATCGTGGGAATAGTCTGGATTGATCTCATTTTTAAAGAGTACCCTTTCAGCATCTCCTATTAATTTTTTTATGTTTTCAAAATCATTTATATCTGTTTCTTTGTATTTATTCTGCATCTTAGTCCTCCATTTAAAAAGTGATTTTTTTATCTTTTTTTATTTCTTCTGTCAATTTTGGAATGACCTTGTATAAATCTCCTACAATTCCATAATGTGCTACATCAAATATTGGAGCCTGTTCATCTGTGTTTACAGCAACTATTGTTTCCGATCCATTCATCCCAGCAGTAAACTGAACTGCTCCATGAATTCCAAATGCAAATAATAATCTTGGTTTTACAGTCCTTCCACTTAGCCCGACCTGTAATTTATTGCTTAACCATCCACACTCAATAAGAGGTCTGGTACAGGCTATCTTTCCATCCACAAGATCTGCAAATTCCTGAATCATCTTAATATCTTCCTCTTTTACTATTGCTCTTCCTACAGCCACAATTACCTCTGCGTCAGCTATAGATACTTCTTTATCTTTTTTTACTATATCCAAAACTTGAATTTCTGAATTTAATTTCTTTACATCGATCTGATGATTTATTATTTCCCCATTCTTTTCAACCGTTCTTTCAGGAGCGTCAAATATTTTAGCTCTCACTGTACATAACTGAGGTCTATGTCTTTCTGTAACTATTTGCGCCATTATATTTCCACCAAATGCCGGTCTTATCTGCACCAAATCTGTATTAGGCTTCATTTCTAAGATAGTACAATCTGCAGTAAGCCCTGTTCTGAATCTTGCTGCTACCCTGGGAGCCAAAGATCTTCCTAATGTTGTAGCTCCTACCAATATGGAAGATGGTTTTTTCTTCTCGATATAGTCAGCGAATACCTCAGTATAATTTTGAACTTTAAAATGCTCTAATTCTTTATAGTCGTAGACATGAATTTGATCTACTCCATAATGCTCTAATTCTTCTGCTATTTTTTTTATATCTGAACCAATTAAAATAGCCTGAACCGGGTGATTGATTATCCCAGCTAATTCCCTGGCTTTACCTATCAATTCTAAAGATACCGGATTTATTACACCATGAAAATGATCTATATAAACAGTTATTCCATTCCATAATTTTTTATTCACACTTGTTACAGTTTCATCTTCTACAAAGTCAATAGTTCCATTACCATTTTTAACACAGAGTTTACACATCTTACATCCGGAATTTATATATGTCTGACCATCTTGTTCTTCAATTGCATTAAAGGGGCATAGTTCTATTAATTCCATCATTTTTTTATGATTTATTTTATCGTGATTTATAACTAATTTAGCCATTTTAACCTCCTAGATAATTTTTCTCTTTTTCAATATATCAAATAATTCAACCGCAGCTTCGTCCCCTAAAAGCATCTCTTTATCTGCATTTTTAGGAGGATTAAATATTCTTTCTACCTGAGTCGGCGACCCATTTAAACCATATTTGTTTTCATCTTTATCATCTAAATCATCAAAAGTTAAAACTTTTATCTCCCTAGTGGCTGTTTTTAATTTATGTTTATAAGATGGCAGTCTCGGAGTATAGATCCCCTTTTCTACTGTGATTAAACATGGATAACCAATAGTCTGTATCTCTATAGTTTGTCCCATGTCTGCTTCTACAGTAAGTTTTTCTGAAGTTACTTCCAGTATTTTACTTATATTCGAAATATGGGGGATGGATAAATATTCTGCCATCTCTGGACCTACCTGAGCTGTATCTCCATCGGTAGTTTGTTTCCCGCAGATTATTAGGTCTATCTCTCCCATTGCTTTTAGCCCTTGAGATAAAGCATAAGATGTTGCCAATACATCGGCTCCGGCAAACTTCCTGTCGGAAAGTAATACCCCAGTGTCTACTCCCATAGAAAATGATTCTCTGATTACAGCCTTCGCTTGAGGCGGCCCCATAGATAGGACTCCTATTTCGCTGCTGACTTGATTTTTTATTTGAAATGCAGATTCTAAAGCATAGAGATCATATGGGTTTATCTTAGAATCAACACCATCTCTTAACAGTACTCCCGTAACCGGATCAACCTGAACATTTGTACCTCCAGGCACTTGTTTTATACAAACGGCAATTTTCATATCATATCCTCCTTGTATTTAAAATTGGTATGACCAATTTTTTTTGCAAAAATTAAAAACAAATAATCTTAAAATTTGCTTCTTTTATAAGGTTACTTTAAACTTTACCCATATGTCAATAAAGTTATTTTTTTATTTAAATGACTTTTCCAAATACAAACACCGATACTATGAAAATCCTGTTTTTATATTTTCCTTACATACCTTTTGGACTTATTTTTAATATAAATAAAATAATCTGTATGAAAACAGGAAAATAAATTTAAATTATTTATTTTCTTATAATTGATGCTTAAATTATTATTTTCACATTTTTTATTCCTTAAAATTAAAAGACCTCTATAACAGATGTCTTTTAATTTTGGTATTTAATCTAAAAATTAATCTAAATTTGGCAAACTTTTATCTATATTATCAAAATGGATACTTAAACTATTTTTTAATCCTTCTTCATCTCTATTTTTTAGGGCTTCTAAAATCATCTTATGATCCAAGTCTATTTTTTCCTTTCCGAATTTTTCTAAAACCATATCTCTAGAAGCCGTTATTGATTCTTCCAACAGTTCAGATATAGCAGAAATAATTGTGGTCAATAAAATATTTTTAGAAAACGACATCATTAAAAGGTGAAATTCTCTGTCTAAATCAGCTAATTTTTCAATGTCATTACAATTTAACATCTTCTCATAATTTTTTTCAACCTGCTGTATCTCCTCTAAAGTTACCCTCTTGACCATAAATTCAACATTGGAGAGTTCCAGCATCTTTCTTAGTTCAATAACATCTCTTATTTTCCCCTTTTGTAATTCAAAAGCCAGAGATAATGGACTACATAACATATTTTTAAAATCATTGGTGATATAGTTTCCTCCGCCTCTTTTACTTTCAATCAGGCCAATTATCTCTAATATCTTGATCCCTTCCCTTACCGATGACCTTCCAATATTTAAATTTTCAGCCAGGGTACGTTCCGGATATATTTGAGATCCATTTTTTAAATTACCCGATTTTATTTCTTGTTTTATATGTTTTATTAATTTATGAAATTTTCTTTCTTCCATCTCTCTCTCCTTTGTATACCTCTTTTACTTTCTTTAGTTATTTTATCAACCTTTATAAAAAAAAACAACTTTTAAAAAGTTCTGTTCTGCCTATTATAAAAAAAGGAAAATAGCATAGCATAAAGTTCCATCAAAAAATCACACTATTAATATAATAGTGTGATTTTTTTAAACTCTGTTTTCATATATATATTTTTTAGTTTTGTAAAAGCATCATTAAAGTATGACCATTCATTCTTTTGGTTCCCTGTTCCTATATGGAGAGACATTACCACATTTGAAAATTTATGAAATGTATATTTAGAAAAGAGTTAACTTTATTTTGTAAAAATTCATTCTTTTCATCTACATAGATAGTTGCTTTCATAATTAATCCTCCATTATAATGCCCAAATAATATAAACCCTTATTTTTTAATCAAGTTAAAGATAGAATTATTTTAATTTCCCTCAAAAATCCTTTCAAAATTTTTATGTTTTTTTATAAAAATTTTAACTATTTCAGGATCAAAATGTTTACCGCTTTCAGACCTTATTATCTCTACAGATTTTTCATGGGTAAAGGCTTTTTTATAAACCCTTTCCTGACGCAATGCATCGTATACATCTGCCAAAGCCACTATTCTGGCTTCAATTGGAATTTCTTCTTCTTTTAAGCCTTTTCCATATCCCAGCCCATTCCATTTTTCATGATGATATCTCACTATGTTTAAAGCTACCGGACTAATATCCAGATCCTTCATAAGATTATATCCTATTTCCACATGATTTTTCATTGTTTCAAATTCTTCCTCTGTCAATTTCCCAGGTTTTTTTAAAATATTATCAGGTATCCCTATCTTTCCCACATCATGAAGTGAAGCGTATAATCCTATTTCATTTACAAAAGAATTTGGCATTTTAAGTTCTTCAGCCAATAATTCTGAATATTGGTTTAATCGTTTTATATGTGCACCTGTATCTTCATCGTTAAATGTATTGGCATTTTCCAGAGTTTCAACCAGACCAATAGTTAATTTTTTCAACTTCTTAGTAGTAGTTTTAAATTTTCTTAAATGATTATAAACAAAACTTAGTAGGAGTATTGAAACTACTGAGATAATTATGGAGAGTTTATAATCTTTTGCTATCTCTATTTTTTGGATAAAAAATTTATTTTTATCTTTCTTTATCCGATAAGAAAATTCATTGTTTAATGAATTTATTAAAAAATAAAGTGTTTTGTCTTTTTTATGTATTCCAAAACTTAACTCTAGCTTATCCTGGATAGTCCCTGCAACTTGTAAAGTTTTTACACCATATAATTTTGAAAAATAATCAATTTGCTGCAATTCCCCTATTAAAATATCCGCTTTTTTAGAACTCACTGCTGTCAATACTTCTTCTATATTTTTAAACTTTATTAAATTATTCCCTAACCCTTTATATAAGAGGTACTTTTCAATAAAAGAATTTTTTACTACAGCAATACGGTATTTTTTTAGATTATCAAAATATGGAACATAGCCTTGATCATTGACATTAAAAATTAATAATGGCATTTGGGTATAAGGTTCAGTTATGAGTATTTCTTCAGTTTCAGATATTAATTCTTCCCCATTGACACTCAATATAAATGGGTCTACATCAAAATCAGAATCTGTATTTTCTCTTTCAAATTCTATTTTTACTCCCAATATTTTATCAATTTCATAGAAGTAATTATTTAAAAATCCTTCTGGACCCTTATTTTCATTGATATAATATAGCTGTGGAAACTCTTCAGAGGAAGGAATTAAGACCTTTATTTTTTTCCTGTTTTCGATATACTCTTCAATTTTATTGGATATTTCCAACTTATTCTTCGTATAACTCAATATAAATGGGTCTACATCAAAATCAGAATCTGTATTTTCTCTTTCAAATTCT